>JALWYO010000019.1:571-26671 GCA_026992735.1 Deltaproteobacteria bacterium | reverse complement strand
GCGTAGGTGACCCTTTCCACCACTGCCCTGAGGGTCATTTCTCCTTGGCCCTGGCCCGGGCCAGGGCCAAGGAGAAATGACCCTCAGGGCAGTGGTGGAAAGGGTCACCTACGCGGACCCGTCATCGGGCTTTGCCATCCTCAGGGTAAAACCTAAACGCGGCTCCTGCTTCACGGTCAAGGGATATATCAGTGAACTTGCATCTGATGCAGGGCTGAAAGGTGCAGAATTCGAATTCCAGGGCAGCTGGGAGATGACCAAGTACGGGCGCCAGTTCTCGTTCAGCCGCTACAGGCTGCTGGGCAGTGAACTCCATTTCTTCCTGAGCAAGGTGGTTAAAGGGCTGGGAGAAAAGATGTCCACTGCCCTTATTGAACAGTTTGGCGAGGAAGAGCTTGTCAGGATACTGGATCACGATCCTGAAAAACTGCTGGAAATAAAGGGAATAAAGGAAAAACGCCTGGCGCTCATAAAACGCTCATGGCACAAGCACCGGGCACTAAAGGCCCTTGCCAGCTATCTTGGCGGCAAGGCACATATTACTCCTAATCTCCTGGTGCGCATATATAACCACTTTGGCGATGATGCCTTAGAGGTGATCAGGGAAAATCCATACAAGCTCACTGATGTGAGAGGCATAGGGTTCAAGACGGCAGACAAGGTTGCGGTTGCGCTTGGGGTAAAACCGGATTCTCCATGGAGGATAAAGGCGGCTATCAATCATATCCTGATGGACAGTGCCGAATCCCAGGGCCACTGCTATCTCATGCAGCCGGACCTGCTGAATCTGACAGAAGAACTCCTCTCATCAGAGGAGACCAGGGTCTCTGAATCCAGGATTGCAGGTGTAATGGACAAGATGATCCTGGAAGGCGTCGTAGTCAGAGGACCTGAAGGCGAGATAGGCCTGGCATCATATCGTTACATGGAGGACAGGCTGAAAGATTTTTTCCTGGAACGTGCTTCTGAGACGCGCAGAAAGACCATTTCAATGGAGGAAGTCTCAACATTTATCGAAAGCTATGAGGCCAGGAACGGGGTTGAATTTGCAAAAGAGCAGCGGGAGATCATACAGAAGGTTGCCACAGAACCCGGGCTTGTATTCGGGCTGGCAGGCTATGCAGGCACCGGCAAAACCACGGTGTGCAGGGCCCTGCTGGACCTCCTGAGCGAATACTATGCAGACCGGGATGACATAATATGCTGCGCCTTCACCGGGATGGCTGCCTCCCGCCTGCGCAAAACCACGGGATACGAGGCAGTCACCATCCACTCACTGCTGAAGTACAAGGGAGATAACAAGTTCGAGCACGGCCCGGAAAACCCGCTTCCCCACAGAATAGTGGTCCTGGACGAGGCCTCCATGGTAAACCTGTCCCTGTTCTACCGGCTGGCAAGGGCGTTAAGGCCGTCCACTCTCCTGATACTTGTAGGGGATCCAGCTCAGCTGCCGCCCATTGGCGCAGGAAACGTGTTTTCAGATGCCCTTAATACCGGGCTTATACCGTCTGTGCACCTCACCAGGATATTCAGGCAGGGAGATGAAAGCGTCCTGGCACTGTTTGCCAACGATATAAGGAGCGGCAAGGTGCCGGATGGTGTGGATCAGACTCACTGGAACGATTTTCTCTATGAAAACATAGAAAAGCACAATATTTTCATGGCCAAGAGGCAGGGCAAAACAGAAAAGGAGCTCAAGGCCCTCAGGGAGGACAACAACCAGGCCATAATGGAACGCATACTGGAGCTTGCGGAATTCTATTCCAGCAGGCTCACCCATCCTTCCTGGGATTTCCAGGTCCTGACTCCCATGAGAATAGGCCAGCTTGGCACAGAAATTCTTAATTCCAGGCTACAGGATATCCTGAATCCATCAAAAAACTCCATGTCCATCACCCGGACTGGCATCACTCTCAGAGAGGGAGACAAGGTGGTACACCTCCAGAACCGCGACATGGAGGTAATGCCCTGGGATGCTTTTGCCAAGAATGGCAAACAGTTTAGCAGGCAGGAATTCAGACGTATCTTTAATGGCAATATAGGCCTGGTAATGAAAATCGACCAAGAGGCTGAACAGTTTTTTGTGGTATACCCTGAGAGAATCGTGGTTGCGTATGAATTTGACCACCTGGGAGATATAATAGAGCTGGCATATGCCCTGACTGTCCACAAGGCCCAGGGCAGCCAGTACAGAATCGTGGTGATACCGCTGTCAAATTCGCATTTCATCATGCTGAATAACAAATGGTTCTACACTGCCATAACCAGGGCTGAAAAGAAGGCCTATCTAATCGGACAGCAGTTCGCACTGAAGCGGGCCTGCACAAACGTGGAAGGCGTAGAACGGCTTACATGGCTCAAAATGGCCTGAGAAAAACAGCCACCCCCAGAGACCTCAGAAAATTGCCTAAAATATCACATTGTTATGGTAAACTCTAGCAACCAGAAAACTCAAAAAAGTATTGACTGTAAAAAAACCGCGCGACGGGCTGTTGACCTGCAGACAGGGTGATGTTAAATAGAGAAGATTAAGATAGTTGTGGACAGGACTTTCGTGTTTTTAAGATAGGCATTAGCATGATACTCATACTCAAAGAAAATGTAGATAAGGGCAGCCAGGAATTAAACAGAATATATGAATTCCTGGAAAATTTTCCTGGCCTAAACATAAGAATAGTCGAACTCACTGGCGAAACCCGCACCGTGCGCGAGATTCACCTCATTGGGCCTACCCATAACGTGCCG
The DNA here is from genome assembly GCA_026992735.1 of Deltaproteobacteria bacterium. Lineage (GTDB taxonomy): Bacteria > Desulfobacterota > Dissulfuribacteria > Dissulfuribacterales > QOAL01 > QOAL01. The sequence continues at coordinate 23,926 of JALWYO010000019.1, read as the reverse complement.
GAGGAGGTCCTGAGTGCCATGCGCGGCGTGGAGCGGGTTGTCAGGGTCTCCACCAAGTACCGCCAGATAGGACGCCACGACATCAACTTCGTGCCCGTGGGCTTTAACTACAATGGTGTAAAATTCGACCAGGATGGCATGAACATCTTTGCCGGCCCATGTGCAGTTGATACCCCTGAATATGTAGAACAGACATTCAGCATACTCAAGGATCTTGGCATAGAGACAGCGCGCATGGGAGCATACAAACCCAGGACAAGCCCTTATGATTTCCAGGGCCACGGCGCCAAATGTCTGCCATGGGTCTTTGAGCTTGCTGGCAAGTACGACATCAAGGTCATTGCCATGGAAGTGCTGAGGGAGGTCCACATTGAAGAAATCCTCAATGCCCTGGAAGATGCAGGCAATCCTACAGGCGTAATGCTTCAAATAGGCACCAGGAATGCCCAAAATTTCGAGTTGCTGAAGGCCGTGGGTTCTCAGACAAAGCTCCCGGTCCTGTACAAGCGCGGAATGGGCCTTACTATCGAAGAATCGCTGAACGCCTGTGAATATATTGCAAGCGAGGGCAACAGGAACATCGTATTCTGCCTGAGGGGCATCAAGACTTCCATGAGCGCACCGCACCGAAACATGGTGGATTTCATACATGTCCCTGTAATACAGCGCCTTACAAGGCTGCCTGTATGCATAGATCCGAGCCATTCTATAGGCTCCAAGGACAGGGCACCCAACGGACTTATGGACATATTTTCAGCTGCGGCGCAGGGTGTTATTGCCGGGGCAAATATGATACTCGTGGAGTGCCATCCAGAGCCGGAGAAGGCCCTCTGCGACGGTCACCAGTCACTGACGCCCAGGGAACTGGAACTCTTCGTAAATGACGTGGCCATAGCGAGGGAGGCCTTTGAAAAACGAGCGAATACCTATTCCCAGGAGATGCTAAGGGAAATGAGCCAATAAGACCGGCATTATATAGGAGGTATCGAGACAATTTCAACTCAGACAGGGAGGTGATAAGACAGAAAGACACTTTTTTTATGAGGAGCTTGGGTTAAACCTAATCATTCTATTAAGGAGGGAAATATGAAAAAGATTTTGACTGTATTTGTCGTGGCAGCAACTACGCTGTTTACGGCAGCTATCGCGCTGGCAGGGCCCGGCACAGTTAATGTACAGACACTGGGAGACATTACTGTGAGAATGGGCGCCCAGGTTCGCCTGGTGCCCACCACAGAAATCAGCAGGGATTTTGGAACTTCAAGTGAACTGAATAGGGAACAGGAACAAAAGGCTGTTGGCATCATGCGGAAACTCGGGGTTCTCGGCAGCAGTCTCAAGGACCATCTTAATGAGGCTGGCGGTGCCCTGAAAGACGGATACATCCGCGGTGAAAACAGGCTGTTCTTCAACTTCGCCCATGATCAGGACTGGGATGTATATTTTGCACTGGAATCTGACACCACCCTGGACAGGGCCTCTGTTGACCGTACAGATTTTGCCTACGGTCTCCAGACTCAGCAGTTCGGTATTGAAAGACTGAACGCATCCTTCAACCTGCCCTGGATCAATTCCAGGTTCAACGGCGGCTGGGATGTCAAGGGTGCTGACGTTGGTTTCGGCGGCCTGATCTACGGCGATGATGATCCAGGCCTGGGTATCACCGGCTGTTACCAGGGCTTCAAGTGGCAGGCCTGGTATATCAAAAAAGATGAAAGCGAAGCTGGCTATGCCGGCATTGATCCTGTAAAAAGCAAGGTCAACCCCATTGGTCCGCCAACCCAGCAGAAGGGTACAGACCGTACATTCTACCTGGGCAAGCTCGGATACACATTCATGAAGAATACCTATATAGAAGGTGTCTTCATGTATGATCAGAACTACCAGCAGGGAAACCATATTGACATAGACCGCTTTTTCGGCGGCCTGAACTACAAGGGCCACTACGGCATCTTCCATCCAATGGCAGAATTTGCCTATGTAGGCGGCACACTTGACAATGACCGCGAGATAGACATGGACATCAGCTCCTATGCATTCTACGGAGACTTGCTAGCAGACCTTCATGAGATGGTCGGCATCAAGAAGTTTGATGTACACATAGGTGGTTACTGGCTGAGGGGCGATGACGATCCCAATGATAATGACCTGGATGGCTTCACACCTGCAGTTGGTATCACCAGGTTTACCCCGAGGTTCGGTAGCGAGCAGTCCATATCTCATGACGGCAACCCGATTTTCGGCCAGATCCTCTACTCCATGTTCCCAACATACTACGGAACAGTGCGCGGTGGTGGAATCAACGGCGGTGCTGCCCTCGACAACCCGGGCTTCAGCATGGTCGGTGGCGGAATCAATGCCGGCTATGGCAACTGGACATACATTACCCATATCATGGCAATGTGGTTCAACGAGACAGAGGCTGTAGAGGCATATTATGTCAACCAGGGCGTAACCGGCAATGTAGACATAGACAGCTTCATGGGTGTTGAATGGAACAACGAGATTCGCTACAAGCTCTTCAAGCAGGTCACCATCAAGGGCGGAGCGGCATTCCTGTTCCCGGGAAGTGGCGCCAAGGATATCACACAGGCCATCAACGCCTATGGGCGTGGAGTTGACTTTGAACAGGGCAAGGATAGCGATGATGTATCCATGCGCTTTGCAGCTGAATTTCTGTGGTTCTTCTAAGGAGAACAGTCAAAAGAGAAGCTGACAAGAAAACAATATAGCAAACAAAAAGGCCCGGGCAAAAATCCGGGCCTTTTTTAATTTGTGTTTCAAAGGACTGCCCCCTGTCAATACAAAGTTTGACCAGGAAGGTTGCGCCTGTGAAAATAAGTTTCTTCAGATAGTTAAAACGGCCTCTGCAATAGAATCGGCATCAAGGCCCTGCATCCTGTAGAGATCCGCAGGCTTGCCAGATGCTCCGTAGCTGGTCACTCCCAGATTCACAACCTTTTGCATAATGCCATGCTTTACCAGTGTACGAGCTGTAATGGCGCCTATCCCAGTGTGAACTACATGATCTTCCACGGTGAGAATAGGCCCTTTTCTGGCAGCCGCACAAATTGCCTCTTCGTCAACAGGCTTCAGTGACGCGGCATTCAGAACGCCTGCATTTATTCCCTGTGCCTTCAGCCTTCCCCATGCCTCCATTACATTCGGCATGACAGAGCCGTAGGCTATTATGGTGCAGGCACCCTCACTGCCTTGCCTTATCCAGTCTGCCTTGCCTGGCACAAAACTGTAATCAGGGCCAAAAAACGGCTTCCCTTCTTCATCCAGGACCACGTGCATCTTGGAACGCCCCATTCCCACAAAGGCGTTGCCCCTTTCTGCAGCGATATAGCGGATAATCCTGTCCGTCTGGTTGGGATCTGCAGGGATAAATATGGAAAAACCGAACAGGTTCTCCATAAGCCCGACATAATCTATGCACTGGTGGGTCGGGCCGTCCTCGCCCACGTCAAGGCCCACATGGGTTGCAACCACCTTCAGGTTGGTTAAATTCTGATCGCTGAGCCTGTGCTGATTGTAGGTCTCACAAACGGCAAATACACCAAAGGTGCTGAAAAATGCAACTATTCCATCCCTGGTCATGGCGGCAGAACAGACAGCTCCATGATGTTCCTGTATGCCCACTTCAAAAAAGGCCGATGGAGACACCTGATGAAAGCCTTGCATCTTTACAGAACCCTCAAGATCGCAACTGAAGCCTGCAATGCGGGGATGCTCTCCGGTATTATTATTTTCTGCAAGAGATTTCAAGGCATTGCCATATGCTGAACGGCAATCTATGACCTGATCCGGGCCATAGACTATGGGTTTTCCCTGCTCGATCCGGCAGGCAGGCATCTTCCTGAACTCATGCCTGGCAGAAATATCTATCTGTCTCTGCTGACGCTTTTCCACCCATTCATCCAGCATGGCCGAATCAACGCCAATCTCCTTCAATGCGTCTCTGGCCATATCATCAGGCAGGGGAGAGCCATGATATTTTGCCTTGTTTTCCATGAAAGAGATACCTCGGCCCATGACCGTTCTGTTTACAATCACAACAGGACGCTCCGGGACCAGATTCTCGTGCAACACTGCCCTTCTCAGCCCCTTGAAGAACTGCTGGAAATCATTACCGTCAGGCACATATATCACATTCCAGCCTGCTGCCTGGTATTCCTCCCTGACCCTTATGGGCATTACATCTTCGGTATCGCCACCTATCTGCAAATGATTCCTGTCCACTATGCAGAACAGATCCTTCAGGCCGTATTTGACGGCAAAACGCCTGGCCTCCGCAACCTGCCCCTTCTGCTGTTCACCATCTCCCATTATACAAAATGTCTTTACAGCATCCTTGCCCCGAAGCCTGGCCGAAAGGCTGAAACCGTCAGCCGCAGAGAGCCCCTGGCCAAGGTTGCCGGTATTCCATTCCACACCGGGAACACCCTGTTCAATGTGGCCGCCAAACGCCGAGCCAGCCCTGCGGAACTCTGTAAGAAAATCATCCTCAGGGAAATAGCCAAACTCACACAGCACCGCATATACAGCAGGAGATATATGCCCTATACTGCATATCAACCTGTCCCTGTCCTGCCAGTCAGGATCGGATGGATCATGCCGCATGATGGAATAAAGCACCAGCAGCGCATGCAAACATGACAGAGAACCACCTGGATGGCCACTCCTGGCAAGCGTAGTGGAAAGTATTATCCTGGAGGCGCATCTCTGCCACATGCCCTCCAGGGCTTCTATCTGGACAGCATCCAGTTCTTCCTGCTTGTCAATATCTATTCGCAACATATCAATAACCTTTCACTGCACATGGTCAGACCTTAACTGTGCCGGGTTAGTGGGACTTGTCAAAAATCTTTATCACCTGGTCTGTAATATCCGCACTCGGAGAGGTGTAGTAGATCCCTGGCATATTTTTTTCCATAATAACAAGATAGTGCTTACTCTTGCCAATCTTGGTAACCACCTTTTCAAGCTGCTTCAATATCGGCTCCATCTTCTTGGATTCCGCCTGGCGCATCTCGTACTGGGCATCATCACTCTTGTCCTTGAATTCCCTGAGCATCTTTTTATACTGGCGTTCCTTTTCAGCCCTGGCATCCTCATTCATCAAGGGAGCCTTCTTTTCCATGTCTTTTTTGAACGCCTGGAGAGCTTTCTGCTTGGCCTGAAGCTGTTTCTTCAGGACCTCGAACTTCTTGTTAAGCTCAGCCATGGCCTTCTTGCCAGCCTTGGAATTTCTAAGGACCTTCTGCATATTTATCACTGCAATCTGGCTGTTCTGGGCATTGGCCTGCAAACAGGGCATGGTGAAAGAAACAAACAATAGGGCGCACAGGCAACCCACTGCAAAATTTTTGGTTATAAAATTCATCGGCCTTCAAACCTCCGTAAAATGTTCATGCATGTTGGACATACAATTCATTGCATGAAAACACATCTGAAAAAATTGTATTTTCACAGGAAATCAAAATTTATGACTGGCAAATAAACAGATAGATACTACCTAGCAAAACTGCATTTTGATGGAAAGCAGCCCTACTTATAGATAATAAAATCATCCCTTCGATTCTTGGCCCAGGCAGCCTCATTGTGCCCTGGATCCAGAGGCTTTTCCTCACCGAGGCTCACTATAGATATCCTGTCAGGATCAACACCCATCATAACCAGGTAATCCTTGGCAGCCTTGGCCCTCTTCTCTCCCAGGGCAAGGTTGTATTCATTGGTTCCTCTTTCATCGCAATTACCCTGGATCTCTACCTTGATCTCGGGGTTATCCAGCATGGCCTGGGCATTCCTTTCCATCCTGCTTATCATATCAGGCCTTATGATATAGCGGTCGAAATCAAAATAGACAGGTAGAAACGGGGCACTGGTACGCGCCTCGCTCACAGCATTACCACCAGCAGGCTCTCTGATGCCCTCGTTGCCGATTACGCCTTCCTTGATCTGCTGTTGCTGCCCTTTCTGGACATTCTGCCCACCGGCACCCTGGACAGCCTTGCCGCCAGATGTCCCCAAACCCTGCTGTACCGCTTGCTCGGTCTTGTTTGCGCATGAACACAGGGCTATGCACAGAAACATGGCGAACAGAATATTTACCACAGACCTTCTGGAACTCATCAAGATTCACCTCTTTCAATATTTGATTAGCTCAATTTATCAGAGCAGCATTAAAATTCAATCGATTTTTCATGGGAAGACGTAACACATTAACATAATAAACTGCGCATCAGCAGGTAGCCGCTAACATGGCACAGAAGACCGGGACTGTCACCAGGAGACAGGCAATCTTACCACATGTTTTTCCCTGTTCTTGAACAGGAGATATCCCTTACGCCTGCCAAACAAGAACAAATCACGGGTAAGCGCCACATCATCCCTGCAGTATTTCATAATCTTGTTAATTTTCCCCTGTTTCCACCATTCAAGGGCCTTGATACCACTGGCGCTCTTGCCTGCACCAAGGGTGGCAGCCGCCAGGCTGTCCAGGGAAAGGCGGTAACCAAGCTGCCTGTGGACATGTTCCAGCATGTCAAGTGTAGGCAAGGCATGAAGATCCCTGGAGGTATAGCGAGAGAGCACCTTGTAGTCAAACCGCTTGATATTAAATCCCACCACCAGATCCATATGACAAAGGACATTAAACAGGGCCTGTAACTGTTCTTCCCGTAAGAGCATGAAGCCGCTCAGCAGGGAATCATACAGGACGGCACAACTTACCTTCATCCTATGGGCCATGTGCCACCCTCCCACTTCTGCAGCAGAAAGCTGGGTCTCTATGTCCAGGACCCCGTATCTGAAAACCGATGGATTTCCTTTAGATACAACTGTCTCCCTGTTTCCGTACATGGAGACATTGTCTGTGTCAAAAATTTTATTCAGGCCGGATCTTTTGGGTTGTGCCTGGCGCCGGGAACCTTCATGAGAACCTGCAGAATCATTCTTTGCAGGAATGTTAATTCCCGGCGTGGTGGTTTTCGCAGGCCTGCCTTGCCTGATGGCCTCCAGTACGAAAATGGCCGCAGACTTATCTATTGGCCTGTTACCTGAACCGCACTTGGGGGAATGCACGCATGAAGGACAGCCTGTCTTGCATGGACAGCTTCTGATGGTCTCCAGGGTGGTTTCTATCAGGTTTTCGGCCTCCTGAAACGCCTTTTTAGCAAGCCCGACACCGCCTGGAATGCCATCGTAAACAAACACTGCGGCAGACGAAGTCTGATGGTGAAACGTGATAGATATGCCGCCCAGATCGTTTCTGTCACACAGCACCAGCAGGGGCATGACACCGATGGCGGCATGTTCCATGGCATGAATGCCGCCCATGAAATGCATGAGCCTTTTTTCAGCCTCTGTCTTTACTATTTCCGGGATTGTGATCCACAAGCCCTCTGTCTCGAACTTCTGCGCAGGCAGAACCAGGTCCACACGGTTTATCAATCTCTGGCCCCTGACATGGCGGACATCGTAGCCTGTCACCTGTTCCGATATGAGAAGCCTGCCCCAGTAAACACTGGTGCCAAACAGGAACTTGCTGCTAACAACATCTATGATTTCTGTCTCTTTGCTGGCCCTCACCCTTGTAAAATAGTCCAGCACTGCAGGCTTCACCGTTACCTTTCTTGCCTCTGTATCCAGGCCCTGCACCAGGAATGTCCTGCCCATGTGAAGATATACCGCCCCTGGATGCGCCTCCCTGAACACCCTGAAGCCGTCTATAGTACCGATGGTTGCACCATCTTCCGTGATGATCTGAAAACTCCTGCCAGCGCCCCGCAATTCCACTTCCCTGTGGGGATATTTTCTCAGGCTGACTAACTGTTCCCTGTCAGCAGACACATATAGCCTGCCATTCTCAACCAGTCTCTCTATACGTCTTCTTATGACCTTATCCTGGAGCAGGGGTTCCTTCCTGCTTAAAGGTTCCTCTGTGACAGCGCAGACGAGATGCCTCTCCATGACTGTCTTGTTGTATATATTCACTACGGCATTTTCAGAAGGCCTGTCTATAAGCTCATTTGGATGGTACATAAAATACTTGTCCAGGGCATCTTCACCTGAGACCAGTATCACAGCAGATTCCCTGGTACTCCTTCCAACCCTGCCGCCCCTCTGCCTCAGAGACATCAGGGTACCCGGATAACCGACAAGGATACAGAGATCCAGCATGCCGATATCTATACCAAGTTCCAGAGCGCTGGTGGATATCACAGAAAGAAGTTCACCTGATGAAAGCTGTGCCTCGATCATGCGCCTCTCTTCTGGCAGAAACCCGGCCCTGTATGCAGATATCTTTTTGGCCATGGCACCGGCACGCTGTGTTGCCCACATGCTGACCAGCTCGGTCAGTTTACGGGACTGCGTATAGACTATGGTCCTGAGCCTCCTTTTCAACGCAGCCAGCAGGAGCTGCACGGCGGTCTGGGCAGCTCCTGCGCCCTCTGGGTCCACCAGGAGAAGATGACGCCTGCCCTGTGGAGAGCCGCTTTCCGTGATTGCCGTGAAATCGAGGCCTGTAAGGCCAGTTGCCAGCTCTTCCGGGTTCCCTACTGTAGCAGAACAGAGTATGAATACCGGATTTGCCCCGTATTTCCTGCATATGCGCATGAGCCTGCGGAACACCCATCCCATGCTGCTCCCCATGATGCCCCTGTAGGTATGAACCTCGTCTATAACAACGTATGACAGGGCCTTCCAGAACCTGCTCCATGACCCGTGATAGGGCAGCATGGACAGATGAAGCATCTCAGGATTTGTGAACAGGCAGTTAGGTGGATTTTTTCGTATCCTGGCACGATCCCGCTGGGCTGTATCGCCATCGTAGATGGCTGCTGTAGGCCTGGCTGTCCCGCCTGGAAGAGCCGCTGACAGCTGACAGAAGGACTTCAACTGATCATGGGCCAGTGCCTTAAGGGGAAAGAGATAGAGCGCCCTGGATTCAGGCTGCTCCATAAACTTTTCTATTACAGGGATATTATAGATAAGGGTTTTTCCGCTGGCAGTGGGAGTGGCTACAACTATATTTTCACCGGCCCTGATCCGGCCTATGGCCTCTGCCTGATGGGAATACAAACTCCGTATTGACAGGGTCTTAAGTGCTCTGGATACTTCTGGAGAAAGCCCGCCCTCCGGGCTGCCGAACCGGGGCGGCCTTTGATGGTCCACGTGCACATAAACAATCTGCCTGCCAAGCTGCCTGGATTGCCTGAAGGCACTGACGTATTCACCAACTCCGCTTTTCTTCATCCGGATTGAGACATCGGATATCTCAGGGGCAGACCCCTTCTTCAAGATGACAGGTCACGTTCATGAACTTCAGGACCCCGTTTCCATCGGGATAGTATTCAACGCAATTTATGCATGCGTGATCCTGGTGCAGGCAGAAAATCTTCTGCAGGCTGATCTCCAGGAAATCTGCAAGAAGCACCCTGTTTACCCCTCCATGGGCAACTATCGCCACTTTTCCCCCGTAATCACCGGAAATACATCGGGAGAATACCTTTTTCACTCGCAGAAGCAAGTCTGACAGGCTTTCTCCGCCAGGAGGCCTGTAATGCTCCAGGTCATTCATGCGCTTGGTCATCTCACCAGGATACTGCTTGTCTATTTCATCCCAGCTCAGGCCGGCCCACCTGCCAAAATTAACTTCCCGCAGCGCTGACATGGATTCGGGCCCTGGCCCGCCCTCCTGCTGTATAAGACTGGCCATGAATGTGCATCTCTCAAGGTCACTGCAAAGAACAGCATCCAGGCCTGACATGGCCATACGCCTTGCAGCGAGCAAGCTCTGCCTCTTGCCTTCTTCCGACAGAGGCACATCCATCTGGCCATAGTAAATGCCTGGAGGAAAATCCACCTGCCCATGCCGCAGAAGATACACGGTTACCGGCTTCATGAACAAATACCGGCTCCAGCCATCATAAGGAACGTCTCCACTGTCTCTACATGAGCACCCAGCATATCCCCGGTTATCCCCCCGAATTTTCCCCTGAAATACAGGCTGGCAACAGGGCCTGCCACAGTGCCTGCCAAAAAGAGTAGCGGCCCCCAGGCACCGGCCATGAACCAGGAAGCGGCCATGGCTGTTACACCTGATGCAACAAGCTGCCGCCGGGCTGCGCTTCCACAAAAGGCCGAGCCCAGCCCGCCGCCGGGCCTGGCGTATTCCGAACAGGCAGCCAGGCAGTGCATGGACCAACGCGAGAGACATGGGGCCAGTGCAATAAAATACCAACCTCCCGTCTCCACGAGGCTGACTGCAGAGGCAACCTTGAGCATAAAAACAGATACCATGGCAAGCACTCCAAGGGCACCGCTGCAGCTGTCCTTCATTATGAGCAGGGCCTTTTCCCTTTCGGCACCGCTGCCTATGGCGTCAAATGTATCCGCAAGCCCGTCCAGGTGAAGGCCCCTTGTCAGCAATGCCAAAAACACCACAGCTGAGGCGCCTGAAAGCATGGCCGGCCATAAGCCCGATGACAGCCATGCAGCAAAGGCCACCATTCCGCCAAGCAGCAAGCCTATAAGCGGAAAAAAGGCAAGGGTTGCAGAAAGCTGGTCCCTGTCTGCAGTAAGCGAAGGAATCACTGTAATGACAGTGAGAAACTGGAGGGCCAGCAGGAAAGTCTTTATGGCGCCACCTCTTATTATATGATTTTTCAACTTTCGCAGTATTATCCCGTGATCAGCCGTGATCAGTCATCCCATTCGGTCCTGATCCTCTGGATTACCTTTTGCACAAACGGGAGTTTTTCAGGCGGGCATACTCCAAAAAGAGGGCTATCCTGTTCTACAAGGTCTCCCTGCTGGAAATAAACCTTATAAATAATGCCCGGGGCGCCTTCATACGGCAAAAAACTGTCGCGCTTCATCAGGGACATGATAATGATCTCGTCTCCCGGCGCTATAGGCAGGCCCTTGTCTGTCTTTTTCTCCAGGAAGGTCACTGTCTCGGGCGTGAAAAAATACCTTGCCCTCTGGGGAGCCCTGAAAACCTGCAGCACGTCCCTGAGTATCCTGTCTATGATTTCATCCCTGTTAAGCCGATGCTGGATGGTAAGAAGTTGTTCCCCGGCCTGTACAAAGCTTCCCTCAAGGCCAGCCCTCAAGCCTGCCACCCGGCCGGTAAATGCCGAGTACATCCTCTTGGGATTGTTTTCCCTCTCCAGTATATACAGGAGAGTACCAGGCTTTTGGAGCCATTGCCCGCTTGGCCCGGCAACCTCCTGGCCGTCCCTGACCTTGAAAAAGACCAGGCCGGTGTGCGGCGCATCTATCTTGTGATCCTCGTAGGGGTGCGACTTGTACTTCCTCAGAAGGTCATTAAGATTTATATCCATAGCTTGCCGCTCTTTACTTGTAGTACAGATGGGGGCTTCCCATTGTCATCATGGCCTCAAACAGATTTTTCCTGAAATCACGCCTGTCCCATATGCCCTGTATATGGCCCCGCTTAAGGGCATTCTTGGCACTGTGATAATCCGGCGGAACGTCCGCTCCTGTGGTTTCCCTTATGACCCTGGGCCCGGCGAAGCCAATCCTGGAAGACCGGATTCCAACCTGGTACGGAGAGCAGCCAAGAAAACTCGCCACAGGCCCTGCATAGGAATTGTTATCATAGACCACCATGTAAAGACCGCCACTGTCAATGTATTCCCGCACGGCAAGCGTGCACCTCGGCATCTGTATTACCCCGAGAGTGCCCTCGTGTATCCTGATCCCGCCAGTAGTATGTATATATGCTAGGAATGGCCGCCTGGTAGTTCTGGCCTTGTCACAGGCCCTCACGAACTTCTCGCCTTCTGCCGCGCCGACTGTACCGCTTCTGAAATTGCTGTACAGCATGGCCACTATGAGCTTTACGCCATGCACTTCTGCTCCGAATGTTATCAAGGCTGAATGGCGGTTCGTTCTCTCTACAGCCTTTTTCAACTTTGCGTCAAGCCCATGGAAATTCAGGGGATTTGTGGAAGCTATATGCTGATTGAACTCCCTTACAGAACCCTTATCAAAAAGATTTTCAAGATACCACTGATATTCCAGGGGAAAATGGTGACCGCAACTCGGGCACACCCCACAGAACTCACCATAAAGATCCGGAACCCATAGATCACGGCACCCGTATTTCTCTGCATTTGGACAGGTTACAGTCCGGTCCTCGTTTGCCAGGGGACTTATGTACTGCTCCCATTCCTCAACAAAGATGCTCCGCCTGACCGGCGTTGACAGCTCTGTCCTGGTCGGGGTTTCCGGCTTGGGAAACACGAAATCATAGGCTGCCCTCATTGGCTCTGTCACTGTCTTAAGGAATATAAATCCCTCGCTTGACACCTCTTCCAGTATCTTCTGTACACTCCTGGAATGGTGCCGCAGCAGTCCGTAGCGGATATCATAGTAACTTTGCTTTGCCGTGTCTCCTGCCTGAGCCAGTCTGCTGACCACGCTCTGCCTGAGCTCATTGTAACCATGGCCCATATTACGGTATTTCCGCGAACGGTTTTCCAGCAACCTGGCCTTTTCAGAGTCTGAAAGCGACCAGTTTATATAAAGCCGGAACTCCTCACAGATACCGTTTTCAGTCTCCATGGCCTGGCGCTTCAATGCATATACCCGAAATGCCCTGAAACTCTTTGTCTTGAGCACCACTTCGTCCGTGGCCCTTATTATCTCGTAACGCAGCCTCCTGAAGAACGCAAAGTCCTCTTTCCTGGCACCGAGGGGAGGTTCCTCGACTATCCTGTCGATTGTCTTGAGAGAAAGATTGTCCTGGGCGGTTATCTTCAGCTGCTCTGCACAGTGCTCCACGAGCTTGCGGGGAAGCTGCTCTCCTTCTTTTATATGGCCTTCTATGGCAGCAGCCCCCTCTGGAGAGATAACCGAATAATAACCCCTGGAAGCCATTAGCCTGATATCGGCCAGGCCTATAGCCTCTGCGCCTCCTGAGCCACCCTCGGAAATAAATGCCACCACAGGGACCCTGAGCTTTGCCATCTGATAAAGATTGCGCGCTATCTGCTGGGCAGCACCGGGATAATCTTCGGTAGGATAGGCACCTGGAGTAAAGATATATGAGTGTATGGGGATACCTTCGGCCTCTGCAACCTTCATGTAGCGGAGGGCCTTTTCGTTGCCCCAGGGCTTGGCACTGCCGCCATTGCGGAATTCCTCGCCCTTGCCCTTTTCATGGCCTATTACCATGACCTGATGAAAATATATCCGGTTCTTTACACGGCGTGAAATGGTTGCCCTTGCCACAAGGACTGCAGGATCAATATTGCAGTCACCCTCACCCCCAAGTTCTGTAAAGGAATCATAGACATTTTCCAGGATATCCTGGAGAGTGAAACGCTGTACACTTCTGGCGATATTTACCACTTCTATAGGGGTAAGGCCTTCTGCAACCCGTGCCTCGAAAAATGATATCCTGTCCTCGAGATTCCTTATCTGCCTGAGAAGTTCCTTTTCCTGAAACTCGAAGATATTTCTGCGGATCTTTTGGACTTCATTCAGAAGATCCTGGAGATGCCCCCATTCCAGGCCACCCTTTACATCACCCAGATATATTATGCGGTCCTGAAGACCGCTAAGATATTTCCCACTGTCTAATATATAATTCTGATCCATATATTTACCGCGAAAGCTACGGGATATGGCGCCGCAATCCTGCCATAATGGACGCAGTGCAGATGAAACCGCGCCCTTCGATAAGCGCCTCAGGCAGTTTCTGAATATTAATATGTCTGTTGCACATGAAGGGGCCTGCCATCAAAACTTCAGAACATCGTCCAGCCGGTCCATAAGATATTCCAGATTGGTTACAATAGGCTCTCCCCTGGAATCTTCCCCCTGAATATCTGCCCTGGCAAGAAAATCCCTGGCCCTTTCCCTGGCCTGCTCGGTATTTCTGCCCCAGATAATGGCCAAGGCCAGGTTTGGATCATATTCAGTAGGAATTTCGTATGGCTCGTCCTGGGGAACCTGGCTATAGAGCCTAACCCAGGGTTTTTCTGGAAAATAAAACCTGGTTATCTTGCCGCACCAGGGAGCAAAACCCCTTTTTACATCCTCGGCAACTATCCTGAGTTCTATACTGGTTCCCCGGAAGCTGATGTGTTTCTGCCTGTATTTTAGTCTTTCTCCAAAGGCCACCCGTATCTGTTCCTTAATAAGATTCACAGGGGTCTTGTGCTTGGAAATTCTTGAGATACGGGCAGACACCTCGTTTTCAACCTGAATTCTGGTATTCACCTCCAGAAGATAGGGCTGCCCATCCCTTGTTACTATCCATTCCCAGGTGCCGACATTATCGTAATTGACCTTGCTGGCAAGCTGCACAGAATACTTTACCATCCTGTTCAGCACCTTTCTGGCATCGAATGGATAGTCCGTATAGTCAGGGTCGAAACCTGGCGCTGCCTCCACCCTTTTCTGGCGGCCGGTACTCTGAATGGTGCAGTTTCTTGTGCCGAAATGGACGATTTCCTTATGCTGGCTGCACAAAAGCTGGACCTCCAGATGATGATAGTCCCTCATGCACTGCTCGATGAGCACACCTTCATCCCCGAACTGGCGCTTAGCATAGTTCTGGATGCGCCTGTATATCTGGCGGAATGTATCGAGATGCGTAACCTCTTCGATCCCCATGCCTCCGCCGCCTGCCGAAGCCTTGACCAGTATTGAAGGCTTTTCTATGCCGTCCTTCTTTTGCTTATAGAAGAGTTTCTCAGCCAGGGCCTCTGCCTCGATCTCGCTGTAAAGTGGCTCGTCAGAGCCTGGAATAACTGGTATCCTGAGCTTTTTAGCTATCCTCTTGGTATTTATCTTGCTGCCAAGATCCCTGATTACCTCCCACCTGGGGCCTATAAAAATTATGGGCCTGTTCCTCAAGGCCGCCCTTCTGGCAAAACGGAAATTTTCAGAGAAAAAACCATAGCCCGGATGGATGGCGTGCGCACCAGCATGGTCAGCTACAGAGAATATCTCGTTGGGATCTTTGTAGTTGCTTATACGATATGCTGCACCAGATCCCTTTTCTTCCACAGCCTTCCTGACATGCATGGACTTGCTGTCCTGGACTGTATAGACCACTGCATAATCCAGGCCAAGCTCCTTACATGCGTTCATTATTCTTATGGCGATTTCGCCCCTGTTTGCTATTAGTATGCGTTTTTTATCCATATAAATGTAAGGGCTGGTAGTTTTCAAAAAAAAGTGGAAAAGTCAAACGGGGTCATGTATATTTACAGGCTTGCATTAGTTCATCACCGCCGTTTCTTCAAATCGGTGTGGATTTTACCTTATAATCACAAAAAGACAAACTACATTTTACCTTGGCCTGCCATACAAATGGAAGATTTTCCGCCGAGATAAATGCCAAGGCTCTACACAACCAGGAATATGCCACCGCAGATCATGCCGGCGTCTGAAAGGAGGGCAACAGTATGGAACATATTGAATACGGTTTTGGACAGCACCTCATGCTTGACGGCTACGGGTGCGACAGGGCAAAGCTCTCTGATCTCGATGGAATATATGATTTTCTCAGCCGCTATCCCGATGAAATCCATATGACCAAGATAATGCCTCCCTATGTATTCAAATATTCGGGCAAGGTCCCCGAGGACTGGGGCATATCAGGATTCGTGCTGATTGCAGAAAGCCACATCAGCATTCACACCTTTCCAGACAAACTGTATCTGAGCCTTGATATCTTCTCATGCAAGGCATTCGATGCCGACCTGGCCATCAAGCATATAAAAAACATCTTTTCCATAGAAAAAATGGAGATCAAGCTCCTCAACCGGGGACATGAATTTCCAAAGGTCATCAGGAGCGTCCAGAAATTTGTAAGGGATGAACGGGCCCATATGACCGTCTGATTACTACGTCTCCATGCCTTTCCGACTCCACTTAGAGAATTAGAGAATGTCTGGAGGATCTCCGCATGCTCTCTGTTCCGATTAACTGCCCAGCAAACGGATACGAATCAGTGTGCCATACCGGACACACCCCTATCACCCTCCGATGACCTGTTTCGGCCCTGGTCCTGCTTATACAGCCTCTGACAAGGCATGCCGTTTCGTGGTGCTGCCTGCTCCTTTCGATGCCACTGCCAGTTACGGCACTGGAGCACGCCTTGGTCCCGCCAGGGTACTGGAGGCATCTCGGCAAATGGAACTCTTTGATGAAGAACTGTGCGCTGAACCCTGGAAAGCCGGCATCTGCACTGAGCCACCGCTGAACCTGCCTGTCATTCCTGAAGCATCTGTGGAGATAATCCGCAAGGCCACGGGCCGAGTATTCAGTGAACAAAAGATACCAGTGCTCATAGGGGGTGATCATTCCGTGTCCATAGGAGCACTTCATGCGGCAGCAGAACATTTTGGCCCTATTGATATCCTGCAGATGGATGCGCATTCAGATCTCAGGGATACATATCAGGGAACGAGATTCAGCCATGCATGTGTAATGAGGCGGGCATGGCAGCTTGGGAACGTCATCCAGGCGGGCATACGCTCCATGTCCAGAAAGGAATGGGAATTCCTGGATGCATGCGGCAGATATCCGGTATTTTCCAGAGACATGCTCGCAGACATGGAGAGATGCACTGATAAAATAGCGGGCATGCTTACAGGCAGACCCCTTTATATCACGATAGATGTGGACTGCATGGATCCATCTGTCATGCCTGCCACAGGAACCCCTGAACCAGGAGGCATATCATGGACACAGCTCCTCCAGGTATTGCGCGTAGTTACCGGCAAGGCAGATGTCATAGGCTTTGACGTGGTGGAACTTGCGCCTATACCGGGCATACACTATCCTGAATTTACAGTTGCCCGGTTGATTTACAGGCTCATGGGATATATCGCCTGCCAACCCCGATCATCCGGCATGGCAGGCTTGGCAAGCAAATGAAACAACACATGCAATAATAAATAACTGTCTGCCAGGCATTGTACGTGCAGTCATTGCATGTCTGATGACATATGCCGTGCTTTCATGCAGTTATTCATGCAGCAGGGAGGATGCTATGAATCATCAGGATAATGTATCCATGGTCATAGACAGCAGGAACAACTGCTGAAGGGCCATCGTAGGCGTAGGTTTACGCTTCAGAGATCCACAGACACCGCCAGGAGACAGGATAGAAATATTCATCACCCCTGAAACAGCAGTCAAGATGCACAAACTCCTGTCAATTGTGGGGGGCAAAATAGTAACCGAAGATACCCATCCTGAATACATTCACATGATAGTGGAAAAATTGCCATCAACAGGGCAGGCATCCCCAAGGTCATAAAATATCCCTTGGCCTGCCAGGCATGGCCTTTTCTCAGCGGAGACCGCATCACTCTGATGTTGCCTTTGGATAAGATTCCAGGTCCCAGAGGACAGGGCCATTCCATTCATCATACGGCATGTCTCTGTAGAGGCTCTCTGCAATGTCGTCCAGGCCAAGCTGCGACAGCCTCTGCCTGGTGGGAATGCCAGTCTCCGGGTCGTATCCATGCACCCTGTAATATTCCCTTAGCATCTCCCTGTGCCGGCGGCGTTCCAGTTTTCCCTGCCCTGAATCCCTGACCTCTGGTTTCTGGGGGATGCGGTCATGCCTTGCGTCTATCCCCTGCCTGACATTAAACGCCCTCTCGGTTATATATATGCGCTCTCCGGCAGTCTTCACTGACTGGGCATCGTATTCCACGCCTGTAGCACAGGAAAGCAGCCTGGCAACTCCATCGAGAAGTGGATACTTCCAAACCAGCGGAACTGCTGCCACCCAGCTCGTAACCGCGCCCTTGCACCTGCCAATGGCATCGCTCACTGTTGTCACCCTCTCGCACAGTGTCAGGCAGCCTACAGGGTCTGCATCCACGTCTGGAACAAGTCCCTGCTCCACGAGATGTCTGAAAAATTCCCCGTCATTCTCTCCATAGGCCCAGGTCCTGCCTCTGAGATGATCCGCTCCTCTCGTGGATGTGGCATGTGCAAGGGCAAATATCCCAGGAGGATGAACGCCTCTGGAAAGCCCCTTGACATGGTAACAATAATCCGGGGCATCTCCGCCTATGATCCTTGCCATGTTATAGAGGCCCTCAGCCACGACATTCCCAAAGCCATGCCTTGCTGCCGTAAGGTGCGTAAGGCGTATCTGTGCCTCTGCATCCTCCCAGTCCAAGCTCAAGCCGCCTGTATCGCTGTCCGTAATTATACCCCTGGCATACAGGTCCTTGGCCAGAGCCACTGTATTTCCCAGGGCAATTACGTCCATGCCATACTTGTCTGCAAGGTTGGAAAGGACCATTATTGCCTGGGAATCGGTAATGCCTGAATTCAGGCCGAGGCAATTGATGGATTCATACTCCAGGCCTGCGTTTCTCTCACCCCGGTAAGGCCCAGCCGGGATCTCGTACCTGTTCTTGCATGCCACGGGACAACCGTAGCAGGCATACCTTCCCACTTCAAATTCCTTCCATGCATCAGGGAGAAGCCCTGGCGGTATGTCCCCGGCCTGAAGATAGCGCTGAAAGTGGCGGAATCCCGGTTCCCAGCTCAACACCCCTATGTGCGTACCATATTTCCTGACGACATTGTGCTGGAAATCATCAGTTATGAAAAAATGCCTGTCAGCCTTTGCCAGTTCCATAAATTCTTCCGGCCTTGCCAGCCCAACGTTTCCTGTGCCCCGGACCGCGATGGCCTTCAACATCTTGGAACCCCAGACGGCACCACTTCCTCTGGCAGCAGAGGAGTGCTTGTCCACAATGGTGCTGGCAAACCTGACCAGGTGTTCTCCTGCCTGGCCAATACATGCAACCCGGACATCCCGCCCATGAAATCTCCTGAGCTCGTCCACGGTTTCCCAGGTATTCATTCCCCACAGGAAACCCGCATCCCTGAGCTCTGCCCTTCCATTTTCTATCCATAGATAGACCGGCACGGAAGAACGACCCCTGATTACAATCTGATCGTAACCAGCCAGCTTAAGAAAAGTTGGGAACATGCCTCCTGCACTGCCATCCCCAAGTATGCCGCTATACGGGGAAAACGTACTGACTTCCACCCTGCTGGAAAGCGGCAAAGGTGTGCCGGTAAGCACCCCAGGGGCTATACAGAGGATATTGTCCGGCCCAAGGGGATCTGTTCCCGGAAGGATTTCCCTGAAAAGTACATGGGAATTCAGGCCTCTGCCACCCAGGAAGGCCTCTGCAACTGCCGAGTCCAGAGGCTTATCTTCCAAAGAGGCCTGTTCAAGATCGACTTCAAGCAATTTTCCCTGCCATCCATTCATAAGCTGTTTACTCTCTTTATCAACGCAGTTGATCCAATTTTAGCACAACCATGGGAAATCCGGATAGCAAATTGTTCACTGCAAAAAAGAACCCTGAATTTGACACCAAGACCGACAAAGTTTATACTGCAAAATATAAACTTCATGTCGTAGAGGGGTAAAAAATAATGAAAGCGACGGCCAAAGATCTGAGATTCCGCGCCAAAGAATTGATTGAAACCGTCAAGAGAGGAGAAGAGGTCGTTATCACCTTTCGAGGGAAGCCATGTGCCAAACTGATCCCTTTTGAGAATGAAAAAAGGAAAGTATCAAAACATCCGTTATTTGGGATATGGAAAGATCATGATCCATCTTCTAACGTAGATGAGTATGTAAGAAATTTAAGAAAAGGACGTTTCTAATGGTCTTGGTCGATACAGATGTTCTTATCTGGTACTTGCGAGGGAATGAAAAAGCATACAGGACCATAGAAAATCTCGAAAGCTTTTCAATTTCTGTCGTCACATACATGGAACTTGTTCAGGGGATGAGAAACAAAAAAGAACTGAACAGTCTCCGCCAAGCTCTACGCGCCTGGAATTGCAGAATTTTATATCTTACGGAAGAAATATCTGCAAAAGCCATGTTTGCAGTTGAGCAGCATTTCTTGAGCCATGCTATGCAACTTGCCGATGCGCTTATTGGTTCCACGGCTATTGTCCATGGTCTTTCTTTGCTCACAGGCAATGACAAACACTACAAAACAATAAAAGGACTTCTAATCAAGAGGTTTTGCCAGTAACATGCTGGAATAAATAAAAACAGTGGGCAATTCGTTACACCGGATCGCTGTTCCGCTACGCTCCATAGCGGCAGGTGCATTCCGAGGTTAAACAGGACAAGCCGGTATATAAATACATAAATCAATGTATCAGGTCAGGAGGCATCATCTACATGAATGAATCCGTAGAGGTCATAATTCTTGGTTCAGGCACCTGTGTGCCATCACTGCGCCGTGCAGGCCCTGCACAGTGCCTAAGGGCGGGAGACGTCACAATCCTTGTAGATTCTGCTGCAGGCACCCTGAGACAGCTTCTCAAGGCTGGCATAAAACATGACCAGGTTGATCTTGTCCTTTACACGCATTTCCATCCAGATCACACAGGGGAACTGGTGCCGTTTATATTTGCGTCAAAATACGGTCCTGGGTTCAGGCGCAGCAGGCCTGTAATGATCTGGGGGGCCGAGGGCCTGAAACAACTGCTGGGCGGTTTTGAAGCAGCCTATGGAGAGTGGGCGGTGCCGGCATCAGGATCGATCCTCTTTGAGGAAATACCCGTACACATGAAGACAAGCCAGCAGTTTCCACCCCTGACCATCAGCACTATTCATACTGCGCACACTTCCCAGAGCCTGGCATACAGGATAGAAACAGCGGATGGCCGGACAGTGGTGTTCTCCGGTGACACGGATTTCTGCCAGGAACTCATTGAAATATCAAGGGAAGCAGATCTGCTCGTTATAGAATGCGCTGCACCTGAAGGGCAAAAGGTAAAAGGCCACATGACGCCTTCAGAGGCGGGAACAACAGCCCATGAAGCAGGAGTAAAACACCTGGTGCTAACGCACTTCTATCCCGAATGCGACAAGAGCGACATGCTCACTCCGTGCAGGCAGAAATACAGCGGCCCCGTTACCCTGGCAGAGGACATGATGAGGTTCATAATCCCGGCTAACCGTTAACAGCATGGCTATCTCCTCCATGTCAGGCAACAGAACACTGAAAGACTGGCAACTTGGCAGCTCGAAATATTCCTAATTCCTTGACCTTTAAAATTGATATATGCTATTTATGCTTTCTGCCTATATTGTTCACACATACAAGAGCCGGCATAGCTCAGCTGGTAGAGCAGCTGATTCGTAATCAGCAGGTCAGCGGTTCGAGTCCGCTTGCCGGCTCCAATGATTTCAGGGAGTTATTGACGGCCAAGGTAACTTCCCGATAACCCCGTGTAGATTACAAGTTTTTGGACACAGATGAACAAGGAAACACCGGGATCTTCTTGTCTTTTATCCGCGTACGAAGTCTGCGTTTATCTGCGTCCTATTAATATCTGCCCAGTTGATCCGCAATGGTCTGCCCAGGCCGGATATCAGTCTGAAAGATAATATTCAACAGTAGACACAACGCGTATCTTCTTGATGTAAGGGGTATTTTTGTCACGGTCATTGATGCTAAACTGGCCCTGCCTGGCCCTTTTTATCTTGCCAAGCCGGCTGTCAGAATCCCTGGCAAATTTTTCTGCCACCTGCCTGGCCTTTCTTGTAGCCTCTTCGATCATGGCCGGTTTTATCTCGTTAAGACGCGAAAAGATGAATTCAGGCTTGGTATCATAACTGTTCCCGGAAAAGACGATCCCCTTCCTTCCAAGCTCCAGCAGTTTCTTCATGGTCTTCCTGACCAGGTCCACCTTTTTAGAACATATGGTTATGGTCTGCTTTGCCGTATAGCGGAACCGGACACCTGCATTTCCACTGTATTCCTGGGCCAGCTTGTCAACGATGACAGGGACGCCCACTGTAATCTCATCAGGAGAAAACCCCTGGGCCTTGAGAAATTCAAGGATCGTCCTGTTATCCCTGGCCAGGCTGTCATATAATTCCATGACATCATTGGTTGCGCAGGAAAACTGGACAGGCCATATGGCCCTGTCAGCCGGCAGTTCCCTTTCGGACAGGCCTTTTACAGTCACGGTCCTCTCTAACTGCCTGAACTCTATAGCGCTTGAGCCCAGGAGATAACCCAGGGAGGCAAGCCCCAAGAATATGCATATACCCAGGATACACTGGCCCATCAGATCCTTTGCAATCATATCGATCTCCTTATTTCGTTCTGTTTTTATCCGGGCCTACAAGGCAAGGTCGGTCATCACCACGTGGAACACGAAGATATACCGACGTGCTTACCTGCATTTTTAGCGCCTGGCAATTGCAGGAATTAGGTATCATAATAATCAGGCTGAACACCTTAACTCTTCATGTTCTGGAGCACGTAGCTTATCATCTGGCTTGGTGAAAGCTTTACAGAAGACGGTCCGGAACGTATGTAAAATTCCTCGTTTTTCCCTATCCTGAGAAAAACCGGCCCGTTGGCTGGCTGGCATTCCATCAGCACCACGGTACTGCCGTCCACATCTACCAGGGATATCTGGATAAAACTGGAATACTCCGCGCCTATATGCTGGTTTATCAGGTTTTTAAGATGAAGGTGGCATCTGTCCTGGTTTTCAAAACCATCAGCTTCTATACCGACTATCCTTCCTCCATCATCAACTCCTATAAGGAGGGTGCCACCCTTTGAATTTAAAAAGGCCACCACTGCCTTGAGCCATGCCAGCTCTATCTCTTTACCGCGCTTTCCGGCCCTGAGATTTGTACGAACAGTGGACTTGAACTCTACGCTGCTGCCTTCACCCTGGTTAATATAGCGATGCAGCCTGACAGAAGGAGGCTCCTGCACCTCTTCCCCTCCTGCCCTGAAGCCCCCGAGACGCCAAAAGAGCAATAGCAGCAGGGCGCTCCCTGCCAGGGCAACAGCCACGTCTGAAACATCCACCTGGATCAGGGCCTTTCTCAGGTCTGCCAGGAGCACCTGCTCCGGCGCAGCAATCCCCACCCAGAACACGTCGTGCCCCTCATCCACGGGCCTCATGGCAGCCAGCCAGGCGGCCAGCCCACCCCATAGTACCCCGATCATCAGCGAGATCAGTATGATGGCAAATACCGGGATGCTGGCAGTCAGGGTGAGTGGCCAGAAATCCAAGGTAACCGGATCACGATTAACCAGAGAGAAGACAATAATCATCCCTGCCAGAGGAATGGAGACAATCATGGAAACGAGTTTGTTCACTGGTATTGTCCTGATCAAAACAGGGACGGAGCAGACAGCTTTTATTTACTTGCGTTCAACCGCTCGCGGAGTTGCTTTCCGGTTTTAAAATAGGGGATATATTTTTCTTCAACCTCGACAGATTCACCGGTACGCGGATTTCGTCCGGTCCTGGCAC
>JALWYO010000019.1:0-561 GCA_026992735.1 Deltaproteobacteria bacterium | reverse complement strand
CGACACGGTCACCGTTTGCCAGCGCCGTTGTGATTTCATCGAAAATTGTTGTGACAATGCGTTCTACATCACGTTGATACAAGAGCGGGTTCTCGGCTGCAAGAAGCGCAATAAGCTCGGATTTAGTCATAAACGCTCCCCAATTTCCATGATCCCGATACGCCGGATCGCATTGCACTCTACGTCAATCATCGCAGTCTCATTGCAGGGTGCCAAAGAGATAACACCCCGTCAAGCCCAAGTCTTTCAGATAGAAGCGTTTTTCCAATTATCCCGGAAACAAGATTGCGCCAGGGATCCTCGTCATAAGTGAGTTCAACATCAACAACCGGTATTTTTCCTGAGATATTTTTTTCCTCGGAAAGCCATGTGCGGGCCTCTTCCAAAGCACCCATAGCATCAACCAGCCCGTTGTTGCGGGCCTGCCTGCCGGAAAAAACACGCCCGTCAGCCAGTGCCACAACAGCGTTGCGTTCAAGTTTCCGGCGTTCAGTTACCATGTCAACGAACTGGTCAAAAAAATCCTGGATGACAACTTCTATTGCAGCCCTTGCCTGTGAA
>JALWYO010000018.1 GCA_026992735.1 Deltaproteobacteria bacterium | reverse complement strand
CTCTGAAAATCCCTGACCATTACAGGATAGGGATGAGGGCCCACAACCGAGCCGATGATATAATGGGTATCAGATACATTTGCCACCCAGTCCCGTATGGCCTCGTTTATTGCATCCTTGAGGGTCTTGGTGCCTGAATCCACAGGGATAACCCTGGCTCCTGTCAGCTCCATGCGGAACACGTTCATGGCCTGGCGCACGGTGTCCTTCCGGCCCATGTAAACCTCGCACTCCAGGCCCATGAGGGCTGCTGCCGTAGCAGTGGCAACGCCGTGCTGACCAGCCCCTGTTTCTGCGATTATGCGGCGTTTTCCCATTCTCTTTGCCAGGAGGATCTGGCCAATGGTGTTGTTGATCTTGTGGGCGCCGGTATGGGTCAGGTCCTCCCGTTTCAGAAAGACCCGGAATCCCCCATCAAGGGCCTCGGCCAGCCTCCGGGCCTCGTAGAGCGCAGTGGGCCTGCCCACGTAATCCTTCAGTATCTGCTGGAATTCCTGCTTGAAATTCCTGTCTCTCTTTGCCTTGGCATACGCATCCTGCAGTTCCAGGATTGCAGGCATCAGGGTCTCTGGGACAAACCTTCCCCCATGGACACCGAAATGGCCACTCCTGTCAGGACTACCCTGTCCAGGTTTTCTTTGATTGTCTTTCAATTAAAGCCTCCAGACTGATTAATTATTATGACGCCATGTGTTGACGCCGTGCCCCCAAAGCCACGTTTGAAAACAGTGAGGCTGCATGTCTGGCCATGCAAGCGGCGATCTTCTTTACCAGCTGGTAGCGCATGCCCTTGCATTCCTGATAAACTCTTTTATCTTCTCAATGCTTTTTTGCCCGGGAGCTGTCTCTACACCGGAGCTGACATCAACACCCCACGGTCTTACTTTTGAAACGGCTTCTTCCACATTGCCTGGTTCAAGTCCTCCTGCAAGGATGACAGGCATATCAATAGATGCGACTATTTTTCTGGCAACATCCCAATCAAAGGTCTTGCCGGTCCCGCCATGCGTGCCCCTGGCCCACGTGTCTATAAGTATGCCGCGAACAGCACCGCTATAGTTTTCTATTTCCTGCAGGACCCTGTCGTTTTTTACCCTGAAGGCCTTGATAACCCTTGGAGCCAGGAGCTTACAAAACCCGGGAGGTTCACTCCCGTGAAGCTGGACCAGGTCAATCCCGCAAAATTCCACGATCTCTCTTATTGTATCAATGGATTCATCTACAAAAACACCCACTGATTGCACCATGGGCGGCATCTTTTTTATTATATGCCTTGCATCTTCCCTTGAGAGCAGCCTTGGACTCTTCGGCGCGAATACAAACCCGATTGCATCGGCTCCTGCCATGCATGTCTCCAGCGCCTGGTCCGGGTCTGTAAGACCGCAGACCTTAATTCTGATATTGCAGCAGCCTTCTGTCATGAGTTTCCTGTCAACATGTCAGTTGTCTCTGCCTGTGCCTGCCGGTTTTAATATCCTGGCAGAACTTGGCCTTATGATACGCTGTCTATCAGCTCCCTCAATTTTTGCTGCCTGTCTTCAGCGGTTACCAGGCTTTCACCAATGAGTACTGCCGAGATTCCATTTGCAGACAGTATCTTCATGTCTTTGGCAGTCTTTATACCGCTTTCACTTACCACTGGAATATCTTTTGGAATCGTCTGCATGACCCTGATACTGGTATCCAGAGATACGGAAAAGTCCTTCAGATTGCGGTTGTTGATGCCAACAAGGTCTGCGCCTGCATCCAGTGCCTTTTCTGCTTCTTTTTCATCATGCACTTCCACCAGACAATCCATGCCGCATTCACGGGCATGTTCCATCAGTTCCTTAAAAAGGGCCTGGTCAAGGATAGAGACTATCAGGAGCACGGCATCTGCTCCCCAGCGGTCAGCCTCTTCAATCTGGATATGGTCTATAAGAAAATCCTTTCTAAGCGCTGGCAGCATTGTGACAGCCCTGACATCGGCAAGATATCCGAGGCTGCCCTGGAAAAACCTCTCGTCTGTCAACACGGAAACAGCACTTGCGCCCGCCTTTTCATAATCCATGGCTATGGCAGCAGGATCAAAGTCAGGGCAAAGCAGACCCTTGGAGGGTGATGCCTTCTTGGCTTCAGCTATAATGGAAATCTTGGGCGAGTCCAGCAATGCCGCCCTGAATCCACGTTTCGGACCCGGCACACCGGGAGGCTCCTTAATGCCATGCTTTTTGAGCTGATGGACCTCTTCCCGCTTGTGTTCAACTATCTTGTCGAGAATTGTCATGCCTTTTTAACGCCTCTGAATAAAAAACTTCATATCCGGCTCAGTGCCTTCAATTTCTCCAGTGCGGCACCGCTGTCAATACTCCGGGCACAAAGCTCCAGCGCCTGGCCGTAGTCTTCAGCAACACCGGACAAAAACACTGCTGCTGCTGCATTCAGCAGCACTATATCCCTGCACGGCCCATCAGCACCCTCCAATATTTCCATTGTAATCTCAGCATTTTCAGAAGGAGTTCCCCCCTTGATTTCTTCTGGTGCGCAAAGGGAGAACCCATATCTTTCAGGATCCAGCTCAAATGTGGTGACTTCCTGGCCGTTCCACTGGGATACCCTGGTTTTGCCCAGGAGGCTTATTTCATCCAGGCCTCCTTCGCCATGCACTACCCAGGCCCTGTGCGATCCAAGGATTGCAAGCACCTGCGCCAGGGTCTCGGTAAACTCCGGATCAAAGACCCCCATGACCTGCACGTCCGCGCCTGCCGGATTTGTCAGGGGGCCAAGAAGGTTGAACATGGTCCTTACGCCAAGCTCCCGTCTCGGGCCTGCCACGTTTTTCATGGCGGGATGAAGGCTCTGGGCAAAGAGAAAGCCTATGCCAATGGTATCTATGGACATGGCAACCTTTTCAGGCGACAATCCTATGTTCACACCAAGGGCTTCGAGAAGATCTGCGCTGCCGGAACGGCTCGATACCGAACGGTTGCCGTGCTTGGCCACACGGACGCCTGCGCCTGCCGCAACTATGGCAGCAGTCGTGGATATGTTGAAGGTATCCGCCTTGTCCCCTCCTGTACCGCATGTGTCCACCAGGTGTTCTGATCCTGGTATCTTGGGTCTTATGGCAGTGGCCTTTTCTCTCATGGCAGATGCTGCCTCGGCTATCTCGCCGGGACTTTCTCCCTTCATCCTCAGACCCGCAAGCAGCGCCCCGATCTGTGCATCTGTAGCCTGGCCATCCATTATCGTGTCCATGACGGTTTTCATCATGCCTTGCGGAAGGTCCCTGCCTGAGAGGACCGTGTCTATGGCTTGCTGTAAAGTATTCAAATCTTACATCTCCAGAAAATTTCTTAATAATTTCTTGCCTTCAGGTGTAAGTATGGATTCAGGATGAAACTGTACTCCTTCTATGCGTAACTCCCTGTGCCTCAAGCCCATGAGCTCATCCTTCTCCGACCATGCAGTTGCCTGCAGGCAACCAGGCAGGGTTGCCTCATCAACTATGAGGGAATGGTATCTCATTGCCTCAAAGGGATTCGACATCCCCGCGAACAGGCCCTTGCCATCATGCCTGATCATGGAGGTCTTGCCGTGCATAAGCCTGGCTGCCCTTACGACATCTGCGCCAAAGGCAGCGCCGATGGACTGATGGCCCAGGCAGACCCCTAATACGGGAATGCTTTTGGAAAAGAACCTGATGGCATCTACAGAGATGCCGGCCTCAGCAGGCGTGCAGGGACCAGGCGACACCAAAAGCCGTGACGGCTTGAGCCTGGCTGCCTCCTCGAGGCTTATTTCATCATTCCTTACCACCTTCATCTCTGCGCCAAGCGCTCCGAGGGCCTGTACAATGTTATAGGTAAAAGAGTCGTAGTTGTCTATCAAGAGTATCATCGAATCTTTCCTGCTCAGGTCCGTGCCTGGACATCTTCTATGGCTCGCATCAGGGCCTTGCCCTTGTTCAAGGTCTCGACCCACTCGTTTTCAGGCACTGAATCAGCAACTATCCCCGCGCCTGCCTGCAGGTACAGCATGTCGTCTTTTTTGCAGAGTGTTCTTATGGCAATGGCCAGATCCATGCTCCCTGAAAAGCCCAGGTAGCCGACCGCGCCTGCATAAGGACCCCTTCTTGCATGCTCAAGCTCTTCAATGATCTCCATAGCCCGAATCTTCGGGGCCCCGGAAACCGTGCCTGCGGGGAAACAGGCCTTGAATACATCGAACATATCCAGGCCTTTTTTGAGCTTGCCGGTAACGCTGCTGACTATGTGCATCACGTGGGAATACCGCTCCACCACCATGAAATCCTTAACCTTTACCGAGCCCATTTCCGCTACCCTGCCCACATCGTTTCTGCCAAGATCCACCAGCATGACGTGTTCGGCCTTTTCCTTTGGATCCTGGAGAAGCTCTTCTTCCAGGGCCGTGTCTTCCTCGGGAGTACCCCCCCTGGGCCTTGTTCCAGCTATCGGTCGGAGCTCTATTTCATCTCCGGTCAACCTGACAAGTATCTCCGGTGAAGAGCCTATAAGGACCTCTCCTCCCATCTTGAGATAGTACAGATAAGGAGACGGATTGATACGTCTTACCGCGCGGTACAACTCAAACGGCGGTATCTGGGAAGGTCCGGAAAACCGTTGTGAGAGCACCACCTGAATGATATCTCCGGCACGGATGTATTCCTTGGCCTTTTCCACCATTGCATGGAAATGCTCCCTGGAAACCTCGGATTCCAGTCTTGTCTGAGACAGGTTGCCGATGTCAGGCTCAGGATAATCTATACCACGCCTGACCTTTCTTATGACGCTTTCTATAAAAGAACATGCCTTTTCATATGCATCTTTCGGGCTGACGGCTGGATCAGAAACCACGTTCACCATGATTTTCAGGGACTGCTTGAGATTGTCCACGCATAGGAGCACTTCCGGAAACATGAATACCGAGTCGTGAAAATTGGCAGTATCTTCCAGGAGATCCGGAAGCCTTTCCACGTATCTCACCATATCATAGCCAAGGAAGCCCACGGCACCGCCTGAGAACCTGGGAAGCCCGGGAATCCGCGCCATGGTGAACTGTTTCATCAGCTGCTGCAGAAAATCCAGGGGATTATCCACCTGCTTCACTTGCCTGCCGTTCCTGTCTTCTATCGTTACCTGGCTGCCTCGGATGCTGATTACCATGAAGGGACGGAACCCTATAAAGCTATACCTGCCCCATCTCTCTCCACCTTCGAGGCTCTCCAGCAGAAACGAATATTCTCCACTGGCCACCTTGTCAAAAAGGGAGACAGGTGTATCATAATCTACTGATATATCTCTAAAAACAGGAACTATATCATGTGACCGGGCAAGTTTCTCAAATGTAGCAAGGTCAGGAGTGACCATAAAGCTGCTCCCTCAGTAAACAAAAAGGCCGTATGACACAAAGATGTCCACAGCCTTTCTGAATTCATTATGTCAGCATGACAGTCAGAAGCGTGGACCGGTAGTTTTTAAACAGATCCAGCATTGCCATGCACATTTTTTTGATATTGATGTTAAAAATATTAAAAGATCCATGAATCATCCCTTATATAAACAAATGTAACTCATCATAGGATAAATTGCACATATATCTGACATAATTCCTGTGTTAAGCCAGTTTGCCAGATGTTACAAATCAAACCGGGGGAACCGATGCTGACCAGGCAGATTTATAGCGTATGAGTATTAACAATCGCCTTTACAAAGGTCAAGGATGGCGTATAATTTATGGATAATCGTGCTTAAAAATACCGACACAGGGCATGTTGCTGCCGTAATTTCAAATAACTATCAACATTCTAACTAATCAAAGGTGTTGCTTTTGGGTTGATATAAACAAGACAGACCGGCCCTGAATTTGCTTTACTGTTTCAATAAAGGAGGTTTTAAATCCATGAAAGATATTTGCAGATCAAAATTGACTCTATTGCTATTGTGTGCGGGCCTGTTCTGGGCATTTGCCGTCCAGGCCGAGTGTTCCCTGGTACTTTTCTCAAAGGCACAGGAAAGCTCAATGCCCGATCAGTTCGACAGCAACGTGGCAAATAACGTCAATATTCCAACATCATTTGTCAAGTTGAACAAGGCGCTACTGAACCAGGCTAAACAGGGAGATGAGATAGAGATTCAGCTGGATGATACCAATCTACTATCCTTCAAGCTGGACAAGGTCAAAAATGTCAAAAACGGCAGGGTATGGGTTGGTTCCATGGCCTCTGCGTCCAACACTGGCTGGGCTTTTTTCTTTATTAAAGGTGATGTTATAGCCGGTTCATTTGTCATGAACGGCACGACCTATGAGTTGGCTGCTGTTGGATCTGACGGCCTGTACAAAATAAAAAATCTTGGTTCGGCAACTGCTGTCATGAATTTTAATGACGCCCTGATCCCACAGGTGTCTGCCAACAAGGCATACGATACGGCATACGCTGCAGACGTAAACGATAATCCTGCCAACATAGACCTTATGATACTATACACTGATGGCATGGCAGCAGAACATCCAGACGATCTGGATGCCTACCTGAATTACCTGGTAGAACAGGCAAACCAGGCCTATGAAAACAGCCTGATAGACTTGCACCTGAGCCTGGTAAAAACCATCCAGGTTTCTTATCCTGATAATACCAAATTAGATACAGCACTGAACGATCTGACCAATGCCGCTGGGGTCTTTAAAAGCGTGCCCGCCTGGAGAGATACCTACGGAGCAGATCTTGTTTCACTGATCAGGGTATTCACATATCCGGACAATCAATACTGCGGCCTTGCATGGCTTTTGCCTTCTCTTGATTCTGAAGCCAGCCAGGGCCATGGATTCTCTGTTGTCCAGACAGGCAGCAGTAATGGATATTATTGCCAGGACACCACAACAGCCCATGAAATCGGGCACAATCTCGGTTGTGCTCATGACAAGGATCATGCCAGTAGTCCTGGAATTTTCCCGTATTCATATGGTTATGATGTCAGTGGAGTGTTTGCCACTGTCATGAGTTACGACAAACCCAGGAAGCTCTATTTCTCAAATCCTGATGTGAGTTACGAAGGTCATCCCACAGGTATAGCGCCAGATCCCAATAACAACAATGATGGAGCAGATAATGCGCTTACTATAAATCAGACCAGGGCTACGGTTGCCAATTTCCGGGCACATGTCTGTGATGACGGTCAGCCTCCGGCAGCAGACTTTACTGCTGACAAGACATCAGTAGTTGAAGGAAACCAAGTAAAGTTTACAGACAAGTCTTCAAACTGTCCCAAGATTTGGTCCTGGACTTTCGAAGGCGGCTCGCCAGCAACGAGTACAGCTCAAAACCCTGTTGTTACCTATAACACTCCCGGGGATTACACCGTAACACTGACTGTTACAAATGATGCGGGAAATGATACAGAAACAAAGACCGCTTACATCCATGTGACAGAAAAGGTGGTCACATATTGTTCTTCCCAGGGCAACAGCCAGCAATACGAGTGGATAAGCAAGGTTGAAGTAGCCGGTTTCAGCAACAGCTCAGGGGCATCTGCGTACAGCGACTTTACCGGCATGACAATACCCCTGACTCCCGGAGCAAGTGCTAACATAGGACTGACACCAGGCTTTGCAGACAAGTCTTACAGCGAGTACTGGAAGGTCTGGATCGACTATAATAATGACGGAGATTTCGATGATCTTGGTGAGAATGTATTCTCCAGCAATGGCAACAGCAAAGTAACAGGCACATTCACAGTGCCGGCAACAGCAAGCGGTCAGACCCGCATGCGCGTCTCCATGCAATACGATAAATACCCGCCATCATGTGGCAATATATCTTACGGGGAAGTTGAAGACTATACCGTGAGCTTTGGCCCACCACCGCCACCTAAGCCTCCAATAGCAGACTTTACCGCTGACAAGACATCAGTAGCTGCTGGAGATCAGGTACATTTTACTGACCAGTCCGCAAACAATCCCACGAGCTGGTCCTGGACTTTCGAAGGCGGCTCGCCAGCAACGAGTACAGCTCAAAACCCTGTTGTTACCTATAACACTCCCGGGGATTATACAGTAACCCTGACTGTTACAAATGACGCGGGAAATGATACAGAAACAAAGACCGCTTACATCCATGTGACAGAAAAGGTGGTCACATATTGTTCTTCCCAGGGCAACAGCCAGCAATACGAGTGGATAAGCAAGGTTGAAGTAGCCGGTTTCAGCAACAGCTCAGGGGCATCTGCGTACAG
>JALWYO010000017.1 GCA_026992735.1 Deltaproteobacteria bacterium | reverse complement strand
GGTACAATATGGATGTGGACATAACAGAGACCTCCTTTTATTTGATTAGACTCAAATAATTTGTCTCTGTTTATGTCCACTTTCAAGTCTCTAATTGGAATCGGGTACTCATATCCCGGAAGAACCTCTTTTAATATAAAGCCATCAGGTTGAGGCCTGCTTTCAATGGAAAAGGAGAATAAATATGCCACCGGCAGTTACGTTTATAGGCTGGCATGACTCAGGCAAGACCACGATACTGTGTCAGGTTATCAGGCGGCTAAGGGAAAAGGGTTACCGCATAGGTGTAATAAAGTCCAGCAAGCATAGAGATGTCCAGTTCGATACCCCGGGTTCGGATACAGGGCGACTTGCAGAGGCAGGAGCAGAGAGCGTGGCCTTTGTTTCTCCTGATCGCATGGTGATCATGGGGAAAAACAATGGGTTGCCATTCCTGACAATGGCTCAACGTTTTTTCCCGGACATGGACATGGTGATAGGAGAGGGTTTCAAGAACGCAGAAGGTGTTGACAAGATCGAGGTGGCTGGCAGCAAGAGCAGCCAGAACCTGCGGGATACGGTTTCCGGAGTCATTGCCGTGATATCGTCCAGGCCAGCTGCAGGATGTCACCTCTTTAGGCCGGAAGAGACCAGGGAGGTTGCGGATTTCCTGGAGGAGCGATATATCCTTGCTGCCAGGGAGTTGCCATCGGCCTCTCTTATTGTGAACGGCAGGAATATACCCCTCACGGGCTTTGTCCAGGACTGCCTGGCTGGAACTGTTGCAGGTTTTATCAGTTCCCTGAAACATACAGAAGAGGCAACAGAGATAGAAGTTTCGGTCAAGATTCCTGAAAAAAATATATCCCGATAAGAAAGCAGCGCAAATTGCAGGGGATGATGTCTTTCAGGTTGCTGCCTGTCAATAAACCTCCCAGTAATGAAAGATCAAGTCTACTTCCCCGCTCACCTTGCCAGCAAGCTGTTGCTTTATATTGCGCGCTATGGACTTTTTATCTTTCTCGTCCAGGTATTTTCCCCTGACGCCTATGCCAATTTCAGCATAAATTCCGTTTTTCTTATGCATCACACGCATAAGGTGAAGCTGGACCGTCTTTCCAGACACTTCGATGGTCTTTATGCTGGACAACTGCCTGTATATATGTTCATCGGTTATGAGGGTCCTGGTGGAAACAAAGAGCGGCGCTGCTATTATTGCCACCATCAAGAGCTTGATGATAAAGGCAGTAGATGCATATCGTGATGATGCATAGCCCATAAAAAAGAACATAGCGCCCGATGCCAGGACTATTCCTACAATATTTGCCATGAAAAGAAGAAAGGCGTTTGAGAACATGGTCCAGGAACCCCAGCCAATACCGATGCCCGAGACGCAGAGAGGAGGGATCAGGGCAACTGCAATTGCCACACCTGCCAGGCTCTCTCCCACCTTGGAGTTGGCATAGCCATAGGCTGCAGCAAGCCCGGCAAAGATTGCAACTGCAAGGTCAAGCAGGTTCGGCTGCATCCTCGTTGCCATCTGGTCGGTTACATGGGAAAAGGGCAAGGTCTTTGCCACTAGGGCCGATGCGGCCAGTGCCATTGCAACGGATACTATCACGGTCAAACTGCTTTTCCGCAGGAGTCTTTCATCAAACCGTATTGCACCCATGGCGAATGCGATGATGGGGGCCATCAAGGGGGCAAGAATCATGGCCCCAATGATAGTGGGGGATGAATTCTGGAAAAGACCGATGGCTGCCATGAAAACGCTCACCAACAGCAGCACCAGGTAGGAGTGACTCAGGGATGCCGAATCCCTGAGCCTGGTAAAAAGCTCTGCAAAGGAATTTTCACTTGCGATGGGGATGAAAGGCAGCTTTTTCCTGGAAAAGAACCTTATCATGTCTGGATCAATGGGCAGGTTCTGTACCCTGAACATCTCCTTTTCCTCCCCACCCATGCAGACCGGCTCTCCCAAAAGTACCCGCGATTTCATTGCCACCCGTTCCACGGTAATCTGCTCTGATTCAAACTTCCGGCCATTACAAGAGACCGCCATTGGTTTTGCATCAGGCGAATGTATCACCAGCGATGCAGATTTATGGTGCCTATGCCAGGAGGCAACTTTTCTGCTTCCTGCCTTTTCTTGTGGGCGAGTATCAACCTCAGCTTTAATGCCTGGAGTATGCTTTGAGGGGCATAGATAACCATGGCGATCTGCCTGCATTGATTGTGAGATGCCCTGAAAAAGTAAGATCTTTCCCTGTTCATCAGGGCCTCATGCCCTATTTCCATCAACATTGAAGCCGTCTCGATATTCCACCCGCTTGCCGCGGTTATCTGCATGGCCTTAAGGTGCAGGGAGAAGATGCTGGCGAGTGACCTGCCTATGCTGGGATGTTCGATCCACTCGGTATCGCCAATAGTAACGTACCCCAGGGTGGGGCTACCTTCACACTGAATAAAGCTTTGGATTGCCTGGCCTCCCTCTGCTGCTGCAAGGGTAATTGCATCGTCCATATTCCTTGGTACGGAAAATAGTCTTTGCTGATTAGGATTTCCCTGATAGGGCAAGACAACTATGGTAATTTCTGAGTCTTTGATGACTGGCAACCATGGGGCAAAGGCCTCGTCAGGAATCATTACGAATACCGTGGAACCGGCGGGGAAGCCAGCAATGCCCGGGCGAAAAATCTGCTCCTTGACCTTACTGCACATTACCTCAGATATGGACAAGCAGACTTGGTGAGAAACATTATCTTCGAGCTGTGGGTCATGGAGGAAATAGATTGGAAAGCCCATGGCGTCTCCTTTAGAGTTGTTTTTTTATTCAGGATATTAGAATCAGCGCATAATCTAGGATAATAAGGATATACCCGGAAAGATCTGGCCTCAACCAGTAGTGGGTTTACTTCATTTGACAAGGTTTCGGACTTTTCTGTGCTCTCGCATATGCTATGAGTAGTAAAAAAGGAGGAACATCGCCGTGATAAAGACTACGAGAACGAGATTCTTCTGGACGAAGAGAGCCATAGCGATGGCGCTATGTCCGAAATGATATCCGATTGAGACAAAGACAAAGGCCCAGAGCACGATACCAACAAGATCGGAGATCAAAAATTTCCAAAAAGAATATCCTGACATCCCGATGGTCAAAAGTGCCGGGATATGGGTGCTGTAGATAAAGCGTTTGAAAACGATTGCCACTCCTGGGGCCATAATCTCCGAGACCAATTCATGGAAAATGGTGCTTCTCTCACTGAGGATTTCCTTTCAACCGCCTTGTTTTTGAGTTTCATGGTCTACCAGGCAGGAAGCCGCCTTTTTGTCCCTTGATCGCCACATTGCGAGGCTTTTTGAAATCGGGCAGACCTTCCGGATTTGCTCTTTACTGTTTTTTTCAGCGGGTAAATCTGATATGATTTCTTTTGGATATGATGTATATCGCCCGATTATTCTTTTGCGTTGGTTGTGTTTGGTGACAACTGCACAGCGCTGTTTATCCCCATATTTGACGGCCAGGAATGACTTTTTACCGATAACAAATGAAGATCACGGTAGTTTTCAATAACTTCAATCTCTTTGAGGGGCTTTCGGCTGCATGGGGAATGGGGGCAGTTATAGAATCAGGAGCTGAAAAGATCCTTTTTGACACGGGATCAGACGGCGAAGTCCTCCTTGAGAACATGGAAAGGTTTGATATCCTGCCTTCAGAGATATCCAAGGTCGTAATTTCTCATAATCACTGGGACCATATCGGTGGCCTTTCTGCATTTCTTTATGCCAATTCGGAAGTCGAAATCTATGCCCCTGATCTGGATCAGGAATTGGTATCCCTGGCAGAGAACAGGGGAGCAAGAGTTTACCTTGTTACAAGTCCAACAGAAGTAATCAGCGGCATTTCTACAACCGGCGTGTTTCCGCATCCAGTTCCCGAGCAGGCCCTGGTTATTGCAACAGCCAAGGGGAACGTGATTTTGACAGGATGCTCCCATCCCGGCGTGGTCAGCATGGTTATGGCTGCTCCTGAGCCCAGGCATCTTGTTTCAGGTGGGCTTCACCTTTTCAGGTCTTCCCTGGAAGCTATAAAATCCACAGCCCTGAGGCTTGAGGAAGCAGGAGTTGAATTAGTCGCCCCTTCTCATTGTACCGGTAAAACAGCTACCGAGTATTTCAGGAAATATTTTCAGGACAGATTCGTCTACGGGGGGCTTGGAGCCGTTTTCCAATTTTGAAGCATTCCGTGTACGATTAGAGAGGCATTGAAACACTTGCAACGCCGTCATCAAAGCCTGCTTCTTGTTACCCCGCCGTTTGTGAGACCAACATCTCCTCCCCTTGGAATCGCTTCGCTCAAGGCCTTTCTTAAACAGGAGATCCCTGCGGTACAGGTACGGTGCCTGGATCTCAACCTTGAATATTACCATCTGGCCTTGAAGTGGCTGGAAGCAGGTACAATCAAGCTTAAACTGTACGACTGGGATCACGAAAAAACTGTACGGATGCTCAAAAAGGCCTTTGATTTTCTGAGATCTGTAAGGCCAGATGATGAAAATATCAAGGAGTATCACAGGAAAGCCACGATTTTTTTGAGTTTTGAGAATATATTCAACGCCTTTGTTTCTGAAATGGCCATAAGAAGCCTGGCTGGTGCGCCAATACCTTCTGGTATATCTGCATTCCTGGAAAGGCTCATGATGCCTGTGGTGAATTGCAGGGAGGATCTGGTCGGATGCTCTGTCCTGTTTGACCTGCAGATGCCCATGGCCCTTCTTATGGCTAAAAGAATTAAGGAGAAAACCAATAAGCAGTTTGTGGTCGGAGGGGCAAGATTTGGTGTCGATCCCAGCTTTGAACGTCTGTTCTTAGAACCGGTTGTCAAGAAGATAAAGGGAAAGGAGTACATCCAGCACACAGGTGACTTCCTGGACGGGATTATCCCTGGAGAGGGGGAGATGGCGCTTCTTGCCCTGATAAAAAATTTCAGCCCGGAATCCTATGCGGAGATTCCTAATCTCGTTTACAGGAAAGGTGAAAAGATTTTTCACAATGAGCCTGCGGTATTAAACGACTTGGACATGCTGCCGCCCCCGGATTTTTCAGATTTTCCACTGGGAGAATACATATGTGCAGAAACGGTTTTGCCTCTTCTTACTGCCAGGGGCTGCCCATGGGGGAAATGCACCTTCTGTACGCATCATCACTCTTACAAAAGATACAGGCAACGTTCCATTCAAAAGGTGGTGGAAGATATCAAGTACCTGTCAGGGCAGTTCAATGCGAGATTGTTTAATTTTTTTGATGAAATGATCCCGCCAGGCAGATTTAAGAAAATGGCAGAGGAGATACTCAGAAGCAATATCCACATCTGCTATTCAGCCTATGGAAAACCTGTCAAATCATTTGACAGAAAAACCCTGAAACTCCTTTCCAAATCTGGATGCAGCTTGATGTTGTGGGGAGTGGAATCTGCCAGCCAGAGGGTTTTGGCTCTCATGAAGAAAGGTACTGAAGTAGAAGAGATGGAAAAGGTATTGAACCATGCCCTTGAAGCAGGAATCTGCAACTTGCTTTTTATCATGTTCGGCTTCCCAGGAGAAACCGAGCAGGAATTTTTCCAGACCTTTTCCTTTTTAGAGAGAAACCGCAGGGCGGTTCAGGCCCTTTCCAAGGGAACCTTCAGGCTAATGGAAGGCTCGGAGATTGCCAGGGAGCCGGACAGATTTGACATAGAAAAGGTGATCGTCTTGAATTCACCGCCGTTCAAGTCCCGGATTCTTGCCTATGAGCCGAGAAAAGGCCTTTCGCCTTTCCGAGTGGAGCAACTTTTTCAATCAAATCTCAATAGGTTGGAATCACTTGGCATTACCCCGAGATTCGGCGCGTACAGAGAACATCTGCTGGTTTATGCGTGCAATAAAAGGAAGAACGGCCTTGGCTAACAGTAATGTCCATTTTTAATTTTCATGGCCTGAAAGGAATGTCCAAGCTCTACTGTATTCATGTCAACGCTCCTTGGTGCATTGCCTTCGAATGGAAAAAGAACCATGCTCTAAGGGTCAACTTGGAGCAAGATCACTAAGGTGTAATCATGGCAGAATATGTTGTAAAACGTCCATTGAAAAGGGCATTCATTCGGGAGAGATACTTCGAGAAGATGTGCTTCCAAGCCTGGGCATATCTGTAACTGAAGCAGCGAGAAGGCTTGGCATCTCTCGCCAACAGTTACATCGCATATTGGCATGCACCCATCCGATTACTCCCAGGATGGCACAGAGGATAGGGAGATTTGCTGGTAATGGTCCTGCTTTATGGCTTCGTATGCAGCAGAGCTATGATTTATGGCAGGCTGAACAGGAGATGAAAGAGGAACTTTCCAAGATAAAACCAGTATTGAATTCAGGAGAGGAAGCAAGGAATTGTTAGTGGAAGTCCTATTGGACTATCGGCCGAACCATGGGCTTAAGCCGACTGACAAACCGCTTGGCGAATTTTGTAACACTGTGTCCCGCAAGGAGTCTGGCAGGATTTTCCGGCTTAGCAGCCCCGCTGTCTTGGCAGTGGCTTAGCCGCGACGTACGAGGTTTCGAGCTCGTAATCTAATAACCAAGAAGGAGGTTATCATATCAGTTGCCCTTTTGGATATGTAGCCTAAGGGCGGGTTTGTGCGGTAACGCACGGGCTGAACTTGCCTCGAGACGGTGTTGTGACGGCTTCTGTGATTTTAGAGCCGTACCGGGGAAAACCCGATGTCTGGTTTGACGAGGGGGAGTGGAAACGGATCACGACAGAGAACCTGTCGCTTGCGACAGTTAACACACATCTGATTTCGTCTCCGCACCGATGTTCTATTCTCCTGGCCCGGGGGGGGTATATTGACAACATGCTCTCCTAAATGTACACTATAATGTACATTTGGGAGAGTTCATTATGAAAACAGTTACATTTACAAATTTCAGGAAAAAGGCATCCGTCTTCCTGACTGAGGTGGAGCATGGCGAAAGTATTGTGCTTTTACGGCGAGGGAAGCCTATTGCTGAAGTAATTCCATTCTCAGACAGGGATCGACAAATGCCATCTTGGAAACGGCCGGGTATTTGTTTACAAATTCAAGGAAGTGATCTGTCATCTGCGATTTTGGAAGAACGCGAGTCCGAATTGTGAAGCTCTTTATCGATTCATCCGCTTTTGCCAAAAGATATGTGCTTGAATACGGCAGCGAAATTGTAGAAGAGCTTTTACAGAGAGCGTCACAGTTGGCATTATGTACCATCTTGGTGCCCGAAATAATTTCCGGACTGAACCGAAGACGAAGAGAACAAATTTTATCGAAAAGTGATTATCGAAAAATCAAAAAACAATTGATAGAAGATGTTCATGATGCAATTGTGCTTCAAGTGAGTCCTGCTGTTATTTCGCGCTCGGTAAAACTATTGGAAACCAATATCCTGCGAGCAATGGATTCATTGCATGTTGCCTGTGCACTAGAATGGCAGGCGGAGCTATTTGCTACTGCAGATAAAAGGCAGTTAAAAGCTGCAAAAAATGCTGGACTTCTCACGGAATATATCGGCCAACAAGGCGCTCCAGGGGACGCCAAATAGCTCGACGGTGGTCGTTATGCCGTAAACAAATTGGTCGCGAGAGAAGGATTGATCTCCATAGGCTATTACGAAGAGATCTTGATACAAGAATATGAAAATGAAGGTATTCAAGGGGAATATAGAAGGGAACCACTTTCTGGAGAAATGATAGTGGTTCCCGCAGTAACGGAAGAACATGAATTTTATGGGCATTATCATATTGTTTAGTGGTAATGTGGTAACTTTTCAATAAATCCGTGCAAATTTTTCTGTATATGCTTACAGGGTGTTGCAGATACAAGGCGGAGGACGCGCAGGCGTACTTCCCAATCGTCCGACAACGCCGTAGATGCGGTACCTTGTGAGCATATACGTAATGTGGGCACCAGTAAAGATGAACCAAACACAAGGAAACAACAATGGCTAAATTAGGCTCTGAGAAAAGACCGATCATTGTTCGAGTGCATTCCGAAGAGAAAGCAAGGTATGTTGCTGAAACATGTGCAGAGCATGGATGGCACTACATTATTGGATTTGAACCAGATAAACCAGAAGATATTTCAGATTTAGAAAAAATGTTGAATCCCACTCAACCAAAGAGATCAGTAAAAATTGGCAGGAATGAACCATGTCCATGCGGTAGTGGAAAGAAATACAAAAAGTGCTGTGGTGCTTCGGGTTCATTGGTTGCGTGAATAAGGTGCTAACCATTGGGTGCAGTTGACTGCTATTCCGCTACCCTCGTTCCTTGCTGCGCAAGTGACCCTGGTCATTTAAGAGGTTTCGAGCTCGTAATCTAATAACCAGGAAGGAGGTTATCATATCAGTTGCCCTGTTGGACATGTAGGCTAAGGGCGGGTTCGTGCGGTAACGCACGGGCTGAACTTGCCACAGGGAAGTAAAGGACACATGCATCTGTGGAGGACCCGGAGTAAGTTCAGTAGGATCAGGAGAGGCCTTTGCCGTCTATCTGTTACAGGTAAGATGCAATACGCTTGGCCTGAAGTGTGGCTGCCCCGCCTGATATTGCTTTCAGGGCCTGCCTGGCCCTTCTGCCTGCCTCATCGGCGGTTTTGTCTTGATATATGGTTTTCTCCATGGCCTGTGCGAGTTCTGCGGTTCCCTTTACCATTATGCCGCCTCCATGATTGAGTAGAGCATTGGCGGCGTCCTGAAAATTGGCTACATTCTGGCCGAAGACCACAGGCCTGCCCCAGGCAGCAGGCTCCATCAGGTTCTGGCCGCCAAAGGGCTCCAGGGAGCCTCCAACAAATGCCATGTGACAAAGCCCGTACAGGTTGAAGAGCTGGCCCATTTTGTCCACTATCATGCAGTCTAATCCGTTTAGAGCCTTTTCATGTTTCATTGCATCGGAGAAAAGGGTGAATTTGATCCTTTTTTGTTCGAGGAACTGGCCAATCTCGTCCACGCGTTTAATGTGCCTTGGGGCCAACACGAGGAACGGCCTGTTGCGTCCCCTTGCCTCTAAAGCTGACATGGCTTCTATGACAGCCTTGTATTCAGTGCCCCGGATGCTGCCAGCCACTATTACAAGCCTGTCTTCAGGCAGGCCAAGATCCTGGCCCATTCTTGCTGCCTGGAGTTCATCAGGGAGATTCAGGAGGTATTCGAACTTTGCGTTGCCGGTCACTTCCATGCGTTCTGGATCTGCACCCATGTCCACGAGCCGTTGCATGCTGGCTTCAGACACGGCACAGATATGTTGGAACATATTGAGCACAGGGGAGAACAGGAACTTGAGCCTGCGGTATGATGGAAATGATCTGTCCGATATGCGGGCATTTGCCAGTATAAGCCTGGTTCCCCGGGAATGCAGGCAATGCAGCAGGTTGGGCCAGAGTTCTGTCTCAACGCAACAGTAAATTTTAGGTTTGATGGCCTTGGTGGCGGAACAGACAGGCCCAGGAAGGTCCAGGGGACTGGCGAATACAGGAATATTACTGGAGAAAATTTCCCTGGCCCTTTGCAGGCCGGCAGGTGTAAAGGCAGATACTGCCAGCCTGGCATCAGGCTGGATGTCAAGCAGTTTTTCTGCTATGGCTTGCACCACCAGTATTTCTCCAACAGATGCCCCATGCATCCACAGATCCACATGTGCAGCATCTCTGTTCTGCACATGGATATCGCCCATCCGTTGTTTCCAGGCGGCCGTATCCTTAAGCCTGCTGCCTGCCAGGCCATAGATGGCGTCTGCCGCTATGCCGAGAGGGTATGTGGCGGCCCTGTAGATATTCAGCCACTGATTCATGGCTCAGCAGTCTGTCTGTCTTTGTATCTCGTAAAGGGCAACGGCTGCGGCGCAAGAGACATTGAGGGAGTCTATCGCCGGATTTATGGGGATGCGCACAAGCCTGTTCAGCATCTTTCTGATGTTTTTCCTGATGCCCCTGGATTCAGATCCCATGACCAGGCATACCGGTGGCCTTAACCTTGCTGTGCAAACCGATTCTTCTGCCCTGGCATCCAGTCCAATGCAATCAATTCCATGCTCTTTTGATGCCTTGAGAATATCTGCCAGACTGACAGCAGTGCATATCTTGGAATGGAATACCGCTCCCGCCGAGGCCTTTATGACCGTGCCATTTACTGCGGCATTCTGTTTGGCCGGGATCACTACACCACAGCAGTTGAAGGCCGCGGCAGCACGAATAATTGCACCCAGATTCTGTGGATCCTCGATCTGATCGCATACCAAGAGGCTGCTGTTTTCCCGGACAGCTGTGTCAATAATGTCTTCGGCTTCTGTCTCCCAGAATGTTTCTGTCATGGCGCATATGCCTTGGTGGACCGCCCTGGGGGGCATGGGAAACCTGTGAAAGTCAGGGATTCTGTTTATTGCAACTCTTCTTTTTTCAATGAGAGACAACAGCTTTTTCTGATTTTTTTTTCTGCCAAAGGATGGAAGGATAAATATCTCGCGCACCTTTTCAGGGTGCGTTCTAAGTACTTCTTCCAGGGGATGTATTCCCCATATCAGGACTTCCTTCTGAAGCTGATTCACAGGATGTTTGAATATAACTTGCTCAGGTCAGAAACCATGAGTCTGGATGAGGGCGGAGCTTGGCCATGTCTACCTTGGATGCCAGCACTCTGGGTGTCAGGCAGCGAGTGGCTGTTACAATGGAAATCAGCTCGTCTAATGCATCTTCCAGCCTGTCATTCACTACAGTGTATTCATAGTTGGCTACTTCTTCCATCTCGTCCAGGGCGTTTCTGAGCCTTACGGCAATGGCATGGCGGTCCTCGCTTTTGCGCTTCATCAGCCTTTCTTCCAGGATATCCCAGGATGGCGGCAATATAAAGATGGTAACGGCAGATGGAAACTTTGCCTTGACCTGGGTTGCCCCCTGCACGTCTATGTCAAGGATTACGTCGATCCCATTGGAAAGCAGTTCCATTACGTGTTTTCTGGAGGTTCCATACATATGGCCA
The DNA here is from genome assembly GCA_026992735.1 of Deltaproteobacteria bacterium. GTDB lineage: Bacteria > Desulfobacterota > Dissulfuribacteria > Dissulfuribacterales > QOAL01 > QOAL01. The sequence continues at coordinate 72,978 of JALWYO010000017.1, read as the reverse complement.
TGGACCCTTGCCCATTCCAGAAATGCATCCTGTGCCACCAGCTCGGTAAACTGCTCCTGCGAGATAAAAAAATAATCCCTGCCGTTCTTTTCCCCCTGCCTGGGTGGCCTGGTTGTATGGGAGACCGAGAAGGCGATATTGGGCACCATGCTGATGAGCCTGTTGCACAGGGTGCTCTTGCCGGCTCCAGAAGGTGCGGAGATTATAAACAAATCTCCTTTTTCCATAAGGATAGGCCTACCTCGGATCCTTTTCCTCTGCTTTGGAGAACATGTCCGCACTCAGGCGCTGTGATATGGTTTCAGCCTGTATGGCAGAGAGGATTACATGGTTACTGTCAGTGACTACGATGGCCCTGGTCCTTCTGCCCTGGGTAGCATCGATGAGCTTGCTGTTGTTTTTGGCCTCTTCGCGCAGTCTCTTCATTGGCGCAGAGGACGGATTGACAATTGCCACCACCCTGTCAGCAACAACAGTATTTCCAAAACCTATATTCAGTAATTTGCACCTGCAACTCATTTGTTCACCTCAAAAAATTTTACCGGATCTATTTGTTTAGGGGACCGGCTTTGCTCGGTTGTCGGACATTAAACAATAAGGTGTAGTCTTCATGCCCTTTATTAATATATCGGAGAGCCTCTGCAATTAGATTATAGCAGCCGGCTACTCTGATAAGCATAAAAACGATTTCAGCCTGTAATCAGTTGTATTTTACCGTGATTAATTTTCCAGGATAAGCCCCTTGCGGTTTTCCCCAGACATTTCGAGGAGTCTGGAACTCAGAAAGATTTAATAGTTGTTCGTGAAAACAAAGCATTTTGTACTGTATTTCCACGCTAAACTTATTTAGTGATGATAATAACCTATTTTTCAAACTATACAACATTTTGAAGCTGTTCTCTTATCTTCTCCAGCTCTGCCTTTATCTCAACCACCAGATGAGATATCTTGGTATCAGCGGATTTTGAGGCCATGGTGTTGGCCTCTCGGAAAATTTCCTGTACGAGAAAATCCAGTTTCCTACCTACGTCTTCAGACATGTCAAGGTATTTGTCAAACTGGTCAAGATGGCTGTTCAGCCTGACTATCTCCTCGTTGATATCCAGCCGGTCAGCCAGCATGGCCGCCTCCTGTGCGATTCTGGAGTCGTCCATTGGGATATCCTTCATAAGGGCAGCGATCCGAGTTTTCATTGCCTCTGCCTGCCTGTTGAAATTCTCACCGGCAAGCCTTGATATGGATGAGGTTAATTCCCTGATCCTGTCAAGCCTCTGCCTGATATCCTTTTCTGTGGCAGCGCCTTCCTGCCTGGCCATTTCCATGGCAGAATCCAGCAGCCTGTCCAGGAATGGCCTGATATTTTCCCATATCTTTTCCTGATCCACGTCTTCTTCCCTGGCGGCAATCACGTCTTTCAGCAACATGAGTATGTCCCTGGTGTCCAGGGTTGGAGGGTTTCCTATGGCAATGGAAAGCTCTTTTACGGCTGCCATGTAGTTCTTGGCAAGATCAACCCTGGGTATGAAGGCTACCGGGATATCCTCTTCTGATTCATAATGCAGGCTGAATTCCACCCTGCCCCTGCCCAACCGCTCCTTTATGGATTTTTTTATCCTGTCTTCTATGGCAGCCAATTCTCTGGGCAGCCTGATACGGGCGTCGAAAAATCTGGAGTTTACAGACCTGAGTTCCATTACAACAGACCAGCCGTCTCCGGCATCGGCCAGCCTTGCAAAAGTGGTCATGCTTCTAAGCATTTGTTTTTCCCTTTCGTTTCAATGCATTGAGCGCTGAAAGATGATATTTTCTAACTTCTGCCCAGAATGCCAGCGACCATGGGTCCCTGTAGTCAGGATATGTCCATTCCAGGGGCCTGAAGCTACCCTTGCGGTATATTAGCGTGAGATCAGCAAATATACCCTGGCCAAGATATACCCTGTGGGTAAAATTTTTGGTAGTTGCCAGAACGAGCCGTTCTGCCGTCAGGATGCCAGGATCGATATTTACCCTCCGCCTGCCCGACATACCCAGTTTTTTTTCAATCTCAATGGATGCATGCTTCATTGACACCAGGAAATCCTGGTTTACGAGCCGTTCCATGGCAAGAAATATCCTGGAAAGGCCTTCTCCCATCTCTCTGGCATAATAATTAGTCCACGTGAATGGCCGTTGTTCGCTGGTCATGGCAACCGGGCCAAAGGCCGGGATTATTTCGTCCATGATTTTCCCCAGAGACAAGCTGCTGGAGTATATGAGCCCGGTTATGACCTGGCCTGGAGGAGGATCATGTAATGCTTTTGTGGCCATGTCTCAGATTCTGCAACAGGTTAAGCTGCCTGTGAAAATTTCAGATCGCCATCCGTGGTCTTGTCAATGGCAGCAAGCAGCTCCTCCCTGCCGACTGCGGCAGTGCCCACTTTGCCTACCACAATGCCTGCCGCCAGGTTGGCAAGGTATGCTGCCTCGCACATCTTTAGGCCAGAGGCCAGTCCGAGTGCGAGCGTTGATATTACCGTGTCGCCTGCCCCTGTGACATCGAAGACCTCTTTGGCCATGGTGGGTATGGTGAACATGCCCTTTTTAGGCTGCCATAGAGCCATCCCCTTGTTTCCTCTCGTTATTAGTATCCCTTTGGCATTCAGGCTGTCAGCGATTTTTACAGCTGCCTTTCGAACTGTTTTATCGTCTGAAGGAGGCTTTGCCCCGGACATCTCCATGGCCTCCTTTTCGTTGGGAGTAATGACAGTGGCATTCCTGTAGAGCAGGGCATTGGACGGTTTGGGATCCACCAGTAGAAATTTTTGTCCTGCTGAAGCCTCTTTTGTCAGGAACGTCATGATTTTTTTGGAGATCACGCCCTTGTCATAGTCAGAGACAATAATGCATCTGCATTCTGCCAGCATGGAGCCAATGCTGTCCATAAGCAGAGCAAGAGCCTCTTGACTTACAGGCCCTGTTTCTTCCCTGTCTACTCGTACGACTTGTTGGCCCCTGGCCACTATCCTGGTCTTCAATGTTGTGGGCCTTTCAGTCTTGATTATGCCCATGGTGTTGATACCGTTTTCCTTGGCAAGCTTATTTAGTACATCGGCATGGTGGTCATCCCCCGTGATGCCTGATAATACGGCATTGGCTCCGAGGCTTCGAAGGTTGTTGGCTACATTTGCTGCGCCTCCCAGGAGAAATGTTTCCCGTTCGACATTTACTACAGGCACAGGGGCCTCTGGCGATATCCGCGAGACCTCACCCCAGACAAACTGATCCAGCATGATATCTCCTACCACCATGATAGTCGTGGACGAAAAGTCCTTTACGGCAGCAGAGAGTCTTTCCCTGAGGCTGTTTTTATCTTTCCTGTTGCCCATGTTCTTTCTCCAGCTGCCTTGCCTCGTCGATGAGCATAATTGGAATGCCATCCTTTATTTCATAGGCAAGCCGACACTGGTAACATAGCAATTCGCCGTGTTCCTGGTCCAATTCAATTGCTCCCTTGCATTTGGGACATGCCAGTATCTTGAGAAGTTCAGAGTCTATAATCTCTTTCATCAGTCAGCACTCCTTGATGGCTGTTATGCCTGCGCTTCAGGCCTTATAGAGCATATATCTTCCACAGCGGCCACTACCTTCTCCGGTGTAATTTCCAGCATGCACTTCCTGGATTCACATTGCCTGTTGAAACAGGGGTTGCAGTCAAGCTCTTTTCTTATGACTATATGTCCGTTGCCAAAGGGGCCGGTTCTCCATGGGGCTGTAGGGCCAAACAGGGCCACCACCTTTAGCCCTGCAGCAGCAGCCAGGTGCATGGGGCCGGTGTCCACTGTGACTGCCGTGGCAGCCATGGTGAACAGTGCTGCAAGCAGCTTAAGCGTCGTTGCGCCTGCAATGTTAATGGCATTCCCTCCTGATTTGTTACTGATGGCATCCCCAAGAGCCCTGTCAGACTTTGCTCCCACCACCAGACTTGGCAGTCCGAGTCTGGCGCCAATCAGTCTCGAGAGTTTGGCAAATCCATCCGCATCCCAGTGTTTGGTAGGCCATACAGTGCCTGGTATCAGGATGATAAAACTGCCCTGGCGCAATCCCAGCCTTTTCAGCATGGTTCCGGCTTTTTGACAGTCGGCTGCCGAAAGACCCAGGGGAAAGCTGATATCTCTGGTATCAGCCCCAATGGCAGCTGCCATGTCCAGGTATCTGAGCACGGCATGCCGGTCCGGATCATATGGAGGTATTTTCATGTTCAGAAATACAGAACTTGCCTCCCTGCTGCCTGCGAATCCTATCTTTTCGCCGGCTCCTGAAAGATAGGTGATAAAACCGCTTTTGAAAAGGCCCTGCAGATCAAGAGAGGCATCGTATCCAGCTCCTCTTAACTCCTTGCCAAGATTGCAGATGCCAAGCGCAAGCCTGTGCCACAGTAATGGATTGGATGCCAGTCTTCCAAGTCTTTTCCTTGGATATATGACTGTGCGGTTCAGCAAAGGATGCCCTTTAAGAAGGCCTGCTGCTGCTTCGCCAACAATCCAGTCCACCTGGCAGTCCGGCCAGGTTTTCTTTAGGCTGTGCAGCACTGGAAGCGTCTGAACCACGTCGCCGAGTGCGCTGAGTTTTATAATGAGGAGCTTCCTGTATATTATTTCCCCAGCCTCCCCTTAATCCATTTGCATGCATCCCTCAGATCCGTGGCTATGTGGTCTATGCGCTTTTTAAGCTGGCCGGACAAGCGGGCCAGCGTATTTTGCCCGTGTCCAGTCAGTACCAGGATGGAATGACTGCCTGCTCGCCACGCCGTTTCCATGTCTGTGATGGAATCTCCTACGAGGTATGACTTCTTGACGTCAATGGCCAGGTCTTTTGCAGCCTGTTCCAGCAAGGCTGTGCCCGGCTTTCTGCAGTTGCATGCCTTGCGCAGGGGTGGAACGCCTGCATCAGGATGATGGGGACAGAAGTACCAGGCATCTACCCTGGCCCCTTTCCTGTCCAGAAGTGCTGCCATCTCCATGTGGACCTTGTTCACAAAGTCCTGGCTGAAGAATCCCCTGGCTACCCCTGACTGGTTAGTGATTACTGCCACAGGGATGCCTGCACGGTTAAGCATGGCAATCCCCTCAGCAGCGCCATCTATGAGCTGCAGATCTGCCAGGCTAGAAAGGTAGTTTACCTCTATATTGATAGTGCCGTCTCTGTCCAGAAATACAGCACTTTTCATCAGCCAGCCTCTGTTTTGTGCACTGGTTTCTGCCCAAGCATTTTCCTTGAGGCCTCAAACACCTGTTCCGCATTTATGCCAAGCATGCAATGGAAATTCGAGGGGCATGTCCTGCTCATGCAGGGAGAGCAATCCAGGCCAAGGCTGACTATAGCCGCTTTGTCGGTCCAGGGACCGGTTGCAATGTGGTTCGTGGAACCAAAGATTGCCACCAGCGGTGTGGAGCATGCGGCTCCCACGTGCATCAGGCCGGAATCGTTTGTCACAAGCAGGTCCAGCCTGTCTATCAGCGCAATGGCTTCAGAAAGGCCGGTCCTGCCACATAGGTTGGTTATGTGGCCCGGGGCCGCCTCGGCTATGGTTTCTCCAATGGCCTTTTCGGCAGCAGTGCCAAAGACCAGGATGTGCATGCCGGGGAAATTTGCCAGAAGCAGGCTGGCAAGCTCATTGAATTTGGCAGCAGGCCAGCACTTTGCCGGGCCGAATGCTGCCCCAGGGTTGAATCCGATCACGGTTTCTGCCTTTCCATGACTGCTTGCCAGGTTTTCCAGGAATTTTCCGGCCCAGGCCTTGGATTTTGGAGGAATGCTTATTCGAATTTCAGGCTCAGGCTCCTCTTTTTGCAGATTGTTCCGGCCTCCTATTTTATGCTCGAGCTTTTTTACGAGATTGATGTAATAAAAGACGTGGTGCCTTTGTTCCTTGTCTGCTGGCACTGGCACTGGCATATTGACCAGGAAGCGCCTCATGTCCGTAGAGTATCCCAGGACCAGCCGTATTCCTGCCAGCCTGAATATGAGAGCAGACTCAAAGGAATTGGGCAGCAATATCCCAAGATCGTACCTTTCCCCGCGGGCCAGGAGAGCGGCTCCTGCCATGGCCACTGGCCTTGAAATGCCTGATGTTGAAGGTGCAGGCATAACAGAGTTGATGTCTGGATGGCAGGAGTAAACCGGCATGACCCAGGACCTTGCCATCAGATCTATTGTGGCATCCGGATATAGACGGCGCACCATGGATATGGCAGGGAATGTCATTACCGCATCTCCTATCCAGTTGGTGCCTCTTATTAAAATCCGCTGAGCCATTTTTCTCCCGGGTTGTGGCCGAACAAGAAAATCCCTGTTAGTCTGAGAGTAACTGATCACAGGTTCCAATGGGCTTTACTGTATATATTCCTATTCTGTAGGTTTTAAGAAAAATATGCGGAATTGGCAACATCAATGGATCATAAAGACGATAAAACCAGCAAAAGTATTCACAATGAAGATTACGAGGTGCTTAGCATACAGGTAAGGCCAGACCTGTACAGGGCCTTCAGGAGATGTGTCTGGATGACAGTACACGAGACAGGCATGTCAATTCTGGATATACACAACAAGATGATAGAAGAGCTTCTCTCAAGGAGAGAATGCTGAACACACTGCTGCAGGTAGGGCCCGGTCTAGAACCGGATGCCTTCAATGCACGGCAATGTAATGATGAATGTGGTGCCCTTCCCTGGTGTGCTTTTTACAGACATCTGTCCTCCGTGTTTTTCTATTATGGCATAGGAGATGGAGAGCCCTAACCCCGACCCGTGTCCCTTGGTGGTAAAGAATGGGTCAAAGATTCTGTCAATAAGCTCCGGGGATATGCCTATGCCATTGTCCTTTAATATGCAGACGGCTTTCTCCTGTTCCTTGTGAGTGCTTATACTGATTGTCCCGCCTGATGGCATGGCGTCCACTGCATTGAATATGATGTTTGTCAGCACCTCTCTTATCTCTGACGGGTTGACTTTTATATAGATATCCTTTTCCAGGCTGGTTTCTACTTCTATGGAACGGCCGGTCTGCCTGGGTTTATGATACCATTTGGGTTTGGTCATCATCAATGTATCGTTGACAAGAGAGGCCAGATCCACTACCTGCAGGTCCTGGTTTCCTGCCATCCCCATGGTGTGAAGGCGTTTTACAATCTCTGATGCATCATCTACCGCTGTTTTAAGAGCATCCAGGTGTTCCCTGTTTGATTTGATTATTTCTGTGTCTTTTAACATAAGATATATGTGGGTTGCCATGGAGTGAAGCAGGTTGTTGAAATCATGGGCAACGCCGGCTGCCATTTCGGCCACAGCACGAAATTTTTCTGATTTCCTGACCCGCTCCTGCAGCTTTCTTTTCTCCACAGCCCTGCCGACAGAGTGGACCAGGTAGTTGTTGTCAAACGGCTTGGGGATAAAGTCATTAACGCCCTGCTGAAGAGAACGAACGGCATTGTCGAGCTCAGTATAGGCAGTGAGCATGATGACAGGGATGTCTGGCTGGATATCCCTGAGCTCCTGCAGGAAATCCAGGCCGCTGCCGTCAGGCAGATTTATATCCAGGATGATGACATCCGGGATCGTTGTTCTTATCTGTTTTCTTGCTTCAGCCAGGGAAAGGGCGGTCGCCACGTCATAGCCATTCTTTTCCAGTAGCATCCTGATTATCGTAACTGTGTCTTTAAAGTCCTCAACCAGCAGCACCTTGTCCCGTGGTTCCAGCTTTGCTGGTTTTGTTTTTTCTTTGCCATTCGGGCTTTCAGAGAGTTCCAACAGATCGCTCCTCCTGTTGCCGGCCTATCTGTAACTTATCACAAGACAATCAGCTTTTCAGGCAGCGCAGACATGGCTGTTTGTTCAGCTAATAAGCTCATATATCTTGTTCAGCCTCATCGGCCTTGACATGAGCAGGCATGATAATGGTGAAAACTGTACCTTTGCCAGGGGTCGATTCCACATGTATGGCGCCATTGTGCCTGTCTACCACTGTTTTTACAATGGCAAGGCCCAGGCCTGAACCCATCCTGCCAGGATGCACCTGGTAAAACGGCTCAAAGATATCCTTCAGGTGTTCGGCAGGTATGCCCTCGCCATTATCCTTGATCTTGATTACTATCTTGCCGTCATGACGGGATGCGGATACTGTAATTTCCCCGTCATTGCCGGTGGCCTTGTATGCATTGCTTAGCATATTAAAACACAAATCGTGAAATCTGGCACTATCGCATTCCAGGTATATGTCATCAGGGATATTGATTTTGGTCGTCCTGCCTTCCTGTAACCCCTTAAGTTCCTTCACAGCCTCACTGACCAATGTCTTGAGATTTGCCTTTTCGATAGTCAATGGAATGGATTCTGAATCTATTCGCAGCATGGTGAGCATGTCTTCCACCATGAGTCTCATGCTGTTGCTGTTTTTGAGCACTGTATCCACTATTTCCCTGGCATCTTCTTCCATATCCTTGGCAAGATATGTCTGCATGTAGCTGATATTGGCTATTATTGCAGTAAGAGGGGTCCTGAGCTCATGAGATGCTGTACGTATAAATACGGCCTTGGCCTGGTACATGGCCTTCATGTCATTGTAGGCCTTCTCCAGGGCGTCCCTGGCACAGGTGAGCTGCTCGACAGTTTCCTGGAGTACTTTGGTCCTCTGGGCAACTTTTTCCTCAAGGCTGATATTTACGTTTTCCAGCTCGGCATAGGCCTTTTCAAGGGCCTTCTTGCGTGACATCAGTTCACGCACCATCTCGTTGAACGCATCAGCGAGTTCTCCTATCTCGTCACTGGATTTTACAGTTACAAACCTGGGCGTGAGACCGACCATGATTTCTTCCGCAGCTATCTTTAACTTGGAAAGCGGCCGGGTAATAACATGGACCATTGCAATTGTCAGGAGCATGGACAGGATGGCAACTATGGATATGATGGCAAGGGATTTTTCCTTGGCCGAGGTGATATCCTTTTCAGCCCTGTTCAGAGACATTGCCACCACCACGCGTCCCAGGATTACCCTTTTGCCTCTGTCCGGATGCGAGCCAAGGACCAGGGCCTCTTTGTTCTCCGGCGCCGGTTCTATTACCCTGGCACTTGCTATGATAAGTCTGGGGAATGCCGTGGATTTCAGGATAATGTTCATTTCCCCCGGCCTATAGGTCTCAGTGCTTGCATTTGTTCCGTTATGATAGCCCTTATGGTTTGCGTGGAGTTTTATGTGTATTTCCTGCAAAAGTTCAAGAGGAATATCCCCGAAACTAGCCAGCAACTTGCCGTTTTGATCTTCTATCCATGAAAATTTGATGTCTCTGACACTGGCAAGGGATGCCAGCAGTGTCTTTAGCTGGCTTCTGTCACGGGTTACCAGGCCGTATGCGCTGTTTGCGGCAAGATTGGTGGCCAGAGCTGATGCCATCTGTTCAAGGTCGTGAATTACTACAGATCTCTGAGTTGTTATGAAAAAGATCCCGAGAGCCCAAAAACTGAATGCCAGTATGCATGCAGTGAATATGGCAAATTTGAATGCGAGTTTCGCTTTCATGCTGGCAGGTCTCAGTATGCCACTATGTTGAAAGCCTTGATCGTCTCACTTCCTGGCACAAGTCCTATCAGACGGGCGGTATGAAGATTAAGGCTGGTGCTGAATTTGCGAGGGAATTGTATCCTGGAGGCCGGTACGTTTCCCGACAGGATATCAAGACCCATATCTGCAGCCTGTATCCCTATGTCTTCGTAGTCGCTGTCCACCGAGAGCAGGGCGCCTGACTCGGTGAAATTTTTCGAAAGCCCGACAAAGGGTTTCCTGTGACGTATTGCCTCGAAAATTATCCTTGGTGCAACGATTTTATTATAGATATTGGTGTCAGGTATTGCAATCAGGGCATCTGAAAGGCGCAGTATATCTTCAATGCCATGTTGTATCTGTTCACTGGAATCGATTTTTATCAGTACCGGGTTAATGCCGTTTTCCCTCAGAATGTTGGCCATGTTGCGGGCAGTTCCCCATGAATCGTCCGTGTATAGTATGCCCGGCCTGGATACATGCGGGGCAATGGATTTCAATTGTTTCCATATCTCCTGGCATGGAATATCCAATACCACGCCGTATATATTCTGGCCTGCAAGGAGTGACGGCGAAGGGTCTAGCACCATTGAGAAGACTATGGGAATGGCAGGAAACCGTTTTTGGGCCGCAACTACAGCCTCGGTACCTATTGGGAATACCAGGGAAGGGGCTGTTTGGCGGCGTTCGGCCTTTTGAGTGACAGTTTTTAACTGGTCCAGGTAAAGCCTTCTGATGTGTATGGCCGGACAGCGGGTTTTAAGTTCTTGTTCAAGCGAATCTGCTGCTGTGACATAAGGCCAGAAGTCTGATGAAAGCAGTATCATTACATCATCCTGCGGGCAGGCTGCCATGACAGGCCGCGGCAATACTACATGCAGTGTTGCCATGATTATGAAGGCTGTCAGCCAATATAAATAAGCCGCAGGTTTAGCCATATCTAAAACATCAATGAAAGCCTGGCAGTAAAGGTGGTGCCGGCATCGTTGCCATCAGGGGTTTCCTGGTGTGTGCTGTGAAAGAGATTGTGAACAGCAGCCGCTATGTTCCATTTTCTGTCAGGAGATATGAATCCCATGGACAGGTCCGCGAGGGTGAATCCTGAAAGCTCCTGCCACTCGCCTGGCAGAGGTGTAATGTCCTGGAAATCGCCGGGCGATCCGTATGTTTCCCAGGATAACGGCGCTAAAAGCCCGATAGAGTAGTCTGAATGGTCTTGCCAGTGTATTCTCATGTCTACCCACAGCCCCAGGTCAAAATCATATCTGAATTCGCCATTGATTTGGTTTGTGGGCACTGGCCCGAATGTTATGCCATCCTTTTTCTGTTTCCATACATAGCTGTAGTTGCCTCTAAGTAGCAGATTAAGTGAATAGCGGTACTGGAAGCCTATTTCACCTCCGTACTGATATATGTCATAGAGGTTTTCGTATGTGATGTACACACCTTGGTTTTTAGCTGTATAATCTAGGTCTATTATATTGTCATAGTAGTTGTAGAAGATAGACGCAGACAGGGAAAGGCGGGAGGGGTTTACCATCTGGTAGGCAAGTTCCATGCTGCTCAGTCTTTCCGGGTCAAGGCCCTGGTTGCCCTGATGCTCGAACCCGGGAACATTCATGTCTATATAATTTTGCAAATATGACGGATATTTAAAGGCTTGGGACGCAGTGAACCTGATGGACTGGTTGTGTAAGAGGGAATACACAATGCTCAGCCGCGGTGAAAGCGCAGCATGTGCCTCTGTCTGGTAATCCATCCGCAATCCTGTAAATACATCGAGCCTATGGGTAAGTTTCCAATGGTCTTCCCCAAAGACGCTCCCTATGAATTGATTGTGCCACTTATCGTATGTGGTGGCTCCCAGGCTGCAGACCCGTCCTTCTATGCCGCCAATAACAGTATGATCTCCAAGGATGTACTGGTTCTGGAGAAGCATGTCTATATGGTCAAATCTCCAGTGGAGCTTACTTGAAGGCATGGCATCGCCAGAGTTGTCAAAGTGGCGCCACCATAGATCCAGCTTCAAGTCGTCCCAGTTCATCCTGCTGCGCAGAAAGCCGTCAAATCCATCCTGGTCAAACGGGGTGACAGGCCTGGCAGGGACTACCAATAATTTGCCCTTTGCAAAGCCGAAGGACAGGTTGTAATTGTTACCCGGCATCTTTTCATAGTTGAGTTCTCCTGACATTTTCCACAGGCCCTTGATCTGTTTATCGTGGTCTGCGGTAGAGTTTTTCTGTGTCCATGCACTCACCAGCTTATATGACCAGTTCCCAAACCGTTTTCCCGCAGTAAGACTGTAGAGTTCATCGCTGAACGTGCCTGCAGAGCCAGTGATCTGGATGCCGTTAATGGCCTCTGGTGACCTGGTGATGATATTTATGACGCCGGAGAAGGCATTTGAGCCATAGAGAACAGAGCCCGGCCCCCTTATTACCTCGATCCTTTCTATGTCGTCAGGGACTTCTGGTATAAGAGCACATTGATTGGTGTTCCTGACAGGGGAATATATGGGCCTGCCGTCTACGAGGATAAGCACATTGTTGGCATGGAGCCCGTTGACTCCCCTCATGCCTATATTAAAACCGGCACCGGTAGTCTTGAAAAAGTCAACACCCGCAACATATCTCAATAGCTGGGTGACGCTGTTGTAACCGCTGTGGACAATGTCCTGCCTTGTAATTATTGTGGCTGTGGCAGGAGATTCCAGCACTGTGACCACCTGCCTGGATGCAGTTACGACCTTGGGAATGTTTTCAAATAGCAGGGCCTCTTTCCCCAGTGGTCTTGCGTGGGCCTGAAGGGATGAAAAGACCAGGACAATGGACAGTATAAGACATTTTTTGTTCACCCGTACCTCCCCCTCCAGAGAGTAATTGATTTTGTGCAATGCAACACAATATAAGAAGATGTGCCATGTTGAACAACAAAAAATTCGACTGCTATCCAAGTTGTCAGGCCTCGAAATGTCCTTGCTTTCTGTATGTATCCCGAAGTTATCCTGGCATGTTAATATGAAATGACATTCTATCCAACCAGGTCAATTAATAATATCAAGCAGTTGCAGAAACATTATCCAGCAGATCTACGCGAGGAAGGGCTGCGGCTTCTGAATGAACTCGTGGGGCGCAGGGGCCAGGCCGCAATCGGCCCTGTACTTGCCGGCCAGGCGGCACTGGTGCTTCCCCTCAGCAGGTTTCTCCAGTTAATCCTGAGAAAATATCCCGGCCTGCTTCCAGAGATGGCCCTGTCCGGGGAATTGTCCAGCAGTATGGACAGGCGGAAATTCCTGAAGCGTATGCATGATGCCATGAAAAACGTCTCCTGTGAGGATGATCTTTTGTCTGTGCTGCGCAGGTTCCGCAACCGTAAGATGTTCAGGATAGCCTGGAGGGATTTGTCAGGCACTGCCGATCTTGAAGAGATCCTGTCCGATCTGACATTTCTGGCAGACCAGTGCATAGAGGCTGCGCTTGGCTGGCTGAATAATGAGCAGGCACAGGCCTTTGGCAGTCCTGTTTATCCAGATGGCCATGTTCAGGGCCTCATAGTTCTGGCCATGGGCAAACTTGGGGCAGGTGAGCTGAATTTTTCATCCGATATAGATTTGATCTTTGCATACCCTTTGCAGGGCAGCACAACAGGTGCCGGCGCTGGCCTTTCCAACGAGGAGTTTTTTACCCGGCTGGCGCGAAGGCTCTGCAGGGCGCTTTCCCTGACCACGGAGGAGGGCATGGTCTTCCGGGTGGATACCAGGCTGAGACCATTTGGCGACTCTGGTCCATTGGTGCTTCCTGCAAGTGCAGTAGAGGAATATTATGAGAACTATGGGCGGCAGTGGGAACGGTATGCCATGGTCAAGGCCAGGGCCGCTGCAGGGGACATCCTTGCAGGTGAAAGGCTTTTGAAGGCGCTCAGGCCCTTTGTGTACAGAAAATACCTGGATTATTCCGCCGTAGACGCCATGAGGCAGATGAAGGCCATGATCCTGGCCGAGCAGGACCGGAAGGCGCTGGAGCGCGATATCAAACTTGGCCCCGGCGGTATCAGGGACATAGAATTTATATGTCAGGCCTTTCAGCTGCTGAAAGGTGGGCGTATGCCTGCCCTGCAAGAGAGGTATCTGCTCAGGGTGCTGAGGCACCTGGAATCCCTTTCCCTTCTGGACAGCGGGACATGCAGGCTCCTGAGAGAGGCCTACATATTTCTCAGGATGACGGAAAACAGGCTCCAGGAATTTGCTGATCAGCAGGTGCATTTCCTGCCGGAGGACTCCGAGATGCAGCTGAGGCTTGCGGTTGCCATGGGTTTTTCTTCCTGGGAGAGGTTTTACCCTGTGCTGAAAGGGCACATGCAAGCTGCTCATCGTATATTTGGAGAGCTGTTTGACGAAAAGCAGCAACAGACAGACGTTCAAATCTGCACTACAGATGCCGGCAGTGAAAGCGGCGGTCAACATGTGGACTGCATACTGCCTGATGTCAGCGAGGGGGAATACCTGCTCATATGGGAGGCTCCGGAAGATCGTTCTGCAAGGCAGCAGATGCTTGCCATGGGTTTTTCGGAAGAGGCGGCCTCAAGGCTCCTGTCTCTTAGAAATTCCCGGCAGATTGCACTGATGCCAAGCAGGACCAGAGATGTCCTGGACAGGCTTATCCCCAAGCTGATTGCGGTATGCACTGCTGTGCCTGACTCTGACAAGGCCCTGGAAGGCAGCCTGAAGGTAATAGATGCAGTGCTCAGAAGAGGCAACTACCTGGTGCTGCTGCTGGAATATCCCCAGGCCCTCAGGCATCTGGTCTATCTATGCTCCAGAAGCATATGGATAGCCGAGATTCTTTCAAGGCAGCCTATACTTCTCGATGAATTGATTGATGCATCTGCCCTTTTCAATCCCCTTGCAGACAGGGAGTTCAGAAAACAGCTGGACGCAATGACAGCCTCCATTCCCGGCAGTGATCTGGAGCTGTTTATGGATGAATTAAGGCGTTTCAGGAAGGGCAGTACGCTGCGGGTGGCTGCCTGCGACCTGGATAATCTCATTGATGTCAGAGAGGTGGGAGCTTCTTTGACAGGTCTTGCGTGCATACTCGTGGATAAATGCCTTGAAAGCGCCATTAAGCATGTGGCTTGTAATAAAGAAGAGCCGTTTTACCCGGGTTTTTCTGTTCCAGAGCACTGTGGAATGGCAGTCGTGGCTTACGGCAAGATGGGCGGCAGGGAGATGGGTTATGCATCAGATCTGGATCTCGTATTTCTGTACGATCCGGCAGCACTCAGCCAGGACGGACAGGTAACTGCCGGGGATGCAGGCTATTATTTTTCTCGCATGGTGCAGAGGCTGATATTTCTCATTACCACAAGGACAAGCCAGGGCAGGCTGTACCAGATAGATACCCGCCTCCGTCCCAATGGTTCACAGGGTATTCTTGTGAGCAGCCTGGAGAGTTTTGCCGAATATCAGAGGGCCAGGGCCTGGCTGTGGGAACATCAGGCGCTGGTCAGGGCCAGGGCGGTTGCTGGTGATAAAGTGGTAAAAAAGACCTTTGAAGACATAAGAAAAGACTGCCTCATGACGAAAAGAAAGGCAGTAGAGGTAGCGGAAGGCATCCATGCCATGAGGAAGAAGATCTGGAAGGCTGCAACAGGCAATTCGTCCTTTTTCCACATAAAAAAGCATCCAGGGGGAGTAATGGATATAGAATTCCTGGTGCAGTACCTGGTGCTTTGTCATGCCCGCATACATGAGGAGCTTGTCAGGTTCACCGGCTGCCTGGACCTTCTGCAGATACTTGGTGATCTGGGCCTGCTGTCTCAGGCGCAGGCACATGACTTGTCTCAGGCCTACAGGCATTATGCGAAAGCCATAAATCATCGGACATTGGACATGAAGAGCGCCAGGGTGGATGCCAACGCCTTTAGAGAAACAAGGGCCAGGGTAGAAGAAATATTCAGCCAGGTGGTAGCTGTGCAGTAAGAATTGTGATTGTTTATCATTGGCTGCATCGATATGGTGATGACACACAGGAGGACAGAACATTGACAAGGAACGCAAGGTGGATAGAGCCTGTTTTGATCCTGGTAATTCTTTGCCTGGGATTGTTGGTTCGTTTGGAGGATATCAGGGACTGGGAGGCCAATCCTGACAGGGCCCTGTACCAGGGAGAGCCCTTGCTTACCACCTTTGACGGCTATTATTACCTGAGGCTGTCCAGAGATCTTGCTGAGAACAATTATAAACCCATTGACGAGACCAGGGCTGTTCCGGACTGTCCTCCGAGGCCCATGCCTCCACCTCTTCTTTCATGGATAGGGAATGCAGTCCACAGTTTAAGTTCTGTATCGTTTAACTGGATAGGAGCCGTTACCCCTGCGCTCCTGGGTATCCTTCTCTTTTTCCCGGTTTACGGCATAGGGCGTTTCTATGGGGGATCGTTTATGGGCCTGTCCTCAGGCTTGTTTGCCATCATGTCTTTCTACTATGTGTACCGGAGCTGTCTCGGCTGGTTTGATACAGACTGCATGAATGTCACGTTTGCCATGATGGCCGTATATCTTGCCATGAAGTTTGGAGAGACTGCGGACCGCAGGAGATACCTGTGGTTTGCAGGGGCTATTGTCAATTATCTTCTGTTCCTATGGTGGTGGGACCAGACACCGCAGGTTACCACTGCAGTCGCCCTGCTGCCCCTTGCTGCAAGCATAGTCTTTTTTTACAGGCCCGGCAGGCGTGAAGCCATGATCTTCCTGGGTGTCCTGTGCGCGGGAGCAGTAGCGGTCATGGTCCTGAAGGGCATGAAGCTACCCATCAGGACAATGGAGGGGATTCTAAGCTCCTACAAGTACATATCAAAGCAGGTGCAGGGTGATTTTCCAAACATAGGGGTGACTATTTCCGAGCAGGTTGTGCCCTCCGTAAGCGAGATTGCAGCCAAGACCACGGATAACATAGGCACGTTTTTGCTTTCCATTGCAGGCCTTCTGTTCCTGTTCTGGCGTTTCAGGACAAGGGGGATATACATAGCAGTACCTGCCATACTGGCCTGCCTGTCATTTTTCTTTGCAAAGAGGTTCATGATATTCCTTGCGCCTACGCTCGCGTTGGGGGCAGGTTTTCTAATCAGCGAGATCTGGCGCATGAAGGCGCGTTTCAGGGTCTGTACAGTGGCAGCCCCACTCATCGCCCTTATATTCGTGATTCCGTCTTTTCAGAAGGGCATGCTCAAGACATTCTGGCCCAAGGAGCCCCCTTTCTTGATACAGGGGATGGTGGATGCATCCGAGAAAACGCCTGCAGATTCAGTGATATGGGCATGGTGGGATCATGGCTATCCCATGATCTACTGGGCCAGAAGGGCGACTGTAAATGACGGCCAGGTTCACGCAGGAGAGCGTTCCGTGTTTAACGGCATACCCTTTACCACGGATAACTACAGGCTTTCGGCAAACATGATGCAGTTTTTTGTGGAAAGGGGCATCAATAACGGGACCCACAAGGTCTATAAGGCCTGTGGCGGGGATGTGAAGAAGGGCTTTGCCCTGATAAAGGAGGTCCTGGCTGCAGGCCCGGAAAAGGCCCGGGACATAATAACCAAGGCCAGCCTGGAACCCCAGGGAGACATAAAGACAACCGAGGACTGGCTCAGGTTCTTTTTCCCAGGCAGTTCCCGCCCGGTTTTCCTGTTCTTGGACTGGAGGCTAACCATTACTTCTTACTGGTGGTACTGGCTGGGCTCCTGGAACCCGGTAACGCACGATGGCATTCACCCTAATTACGTGGCATTGTACGGGGTCACCATGAAAGGCGATCAGATTACAGGAGTTTCCGGAGACAGGTTTCCCATGAAGGCCTCCCGCAGAGAAGGAATTATGCTGTTCAGGGGCAAGCAGCTCCCCTTGAACAGGCTGGTTATGAGATTGCCCAACAAGGTGAGCATCAGGAACTATCACAGGGAGGGGGGGCTCAACCTGGAGATAGTGCCCAGTGCCGGATTTGGTGCGGTAATGGATGGAAATATGGCGGAGTCAGTATTTAACAAGCTGTTCGTGAGGCATAATCCAGGCCATTATTTTGAACCTGTCAGCCTGCATTCTCCTTCCTATCAGATATGGAAGGTAAAGGCAGACAGCTACACAGGACCGGGAGTTTAACAGGAGCATAGTCAGGGAGGCAGAAAGATATTATCCGTTCCATTATGGCTGTACATCCTCATGATGCCGCAAGCTTGTCAAACTGAGCCTGTGTGAACAGGCTGGAAAGCCTTGTCCTGCCCGCATATTTGGCCTGCAGGTTTGTTACTGCCTGCCTGAGATTGGGGGATCTGATGCCATGCGCCAGGGATATGCCTGCCTCCCAGAATGCCGCCAGTTCGTCAGCGATTTTAACTATTGCTCCATCTGTTGGTGAAAGGCTGTCTCTGTTCATGTCATTGTCTATTTCAGGCACGGGCAATGTTTCCCCGTTTTCCATTATCCTGTTTTCAAACTGATTTTCCAGGAGATACAAGATTTCAGTGTGCCATGTTTCTGGCAGCAGGGGAAGTATCTTTTCCTCGATCTTTCTGCGTTCATATTCTTCAATGGCAGTATCCAGGCCGGGAACTTCGCGTTTTATAGGGGAAATGATGTCTCTGGTAAATACTTCTGGAAGGTCATGGAATAATGCGGAGAAATAGTTGTTATACAGCCTTTTGTCGCATGGGTTGTCCACGAGCTGGCCTGTAAGCAGATATGCAAGGATTGCAACAACCAGCATGTGCCCCAGCACGCTGGTCTGGGGGATCCTGGGAGTGCGGGACCAGCGTTTTTGAAACTTGAGCTGGCTGCACAGGTCAATGAAGTGGTGTGATTTTCCTCCCAGAAGTATCTTCTGGACCCCTGGAAGTTCAAAGTAGTCCTCGATTTTGTCGTCTATCTCCTTTTTGGTATCATCTATGCCGTACATCTTGGGAAATGCATGATACACCAGTTCAAATTCCCATTTTGTGGCAAGATAGTGCGCTGCATTCAGGATGCGTCTCTCCGCTTTGCCTTCCCATCGTCCATCCAGAAAATCGGCCATTTCCTGCAGGAGTGGCTGTCCGGTCCAGGGGCTTTCGATGTCTGATAGTTCTTCCTTTACCTGCGAGAGGACATATTTATTCAGGCTGGCCCCGGCCTTTTTCATCAGATAGTGGAATACAGGTGGTTTGAGATCGGTCAGCACCACCCTCTGGAGAAATTCAAAAATACCTCCTTCTATCAGCCTCGCCCAGTTCAAGGGGCTGCTGTGTTCCTGGAACCGGCCAAGCACATAGGCAATGATCATCTTATGTGCCTGTTTGTCCAGTTCAGTGAATTCTACAGGGCGTACATGGTCATTCCATCTCTGTATGCTGGCAGCCTCGAATATCCTGGAAATCAACTGTCCGTTAATCATGTTGTCATTTCTCCTTCACCTGCTTGACAGGAAACGTAAATCCTGTTATTTGAACAACTCCGTTACTGGCATAAACCATCCACGCTGGAACAGGCGCGTAGCTCAGGGGGAGAGCGCTACCTTGACGCGGTAGAAGTCGGCGGTTCGATCCCGCCCGCGCCTACCATCTTCTCTATTTACCACGAACACGGCATCGTGTCGGGTCCGGGTTTTCATTCCAGGGTGTATACCGGGGAGCAGGCTCAACAGAAGCATAAATTTGCCTTGCAGTTTACAAAATACTCTATAGCCTGTGTCCCGACTGGCAATGCTCGTCAGAAATGGAATCATGATGAAAATTTTGGCTTTTTTAATTTACTTTGTCCATCAATATTTGTAAGTAAAGAAGGCATCTGTTACTCCGTTTGGAGGCATCAGATGCCTTTTATCGTTTCTGGATAGAGGCTTGCTGCAGGAAGCTCTTTGCCAGCTTCAGCCTGCATAAGATATGGAACGGATACCTGGAGATATATAAGTAACATGATAACGATAAAGATAAAGGATGGGGAGGCTGTAGAGGCAGAGCCGGGTGTAACCGCCGGTGAGGTACTTTCTGCCAACCTCAGCAAGAAAAAACGCAAGAATCTTATTCTGGCCAGGGTAAACGGAGAGCTGAGAGACCTGTCCTTTCCCCTGACTGAGGATTCCGAGGTAGAACCTGTTTTTGCAAGAGATCCAGATGCCATGGATGTGTTGCGTCATTCCACGTCGCATCTCATGGCCCAGGCTGTGAAGGAACTTTATCCTGATGCCAAACTGGCTATAGGCCCGGCCATAGAGAGCGGTTTCTATTACGATTTTGATACCCCGACACCATTTTCCCCTGAAGACATAGAGAAGATAGAATCACGCATGCGGGAGATTGCAGGCAGGGCCGTGCCTGTGGAGCATGAGGAAATGTCCCTGGATGACGCCCTGGCAATGTTCGAAAAGATGGGAGAGACATATAAGGTGGAACTCTTGAACGATCTGCGCTCCCAGGGGGAAGACAGGGTGTCTGTTTACAGGCAGGGTGAGTTCACAGACCTCTGCAGGGGTCCTCATCTTCCGGATACCGGCAGGATTCCTGCGTTCAAGCTGGTCAATGTAGCAGGTGCCTTTTGGAAGGGCGATGAGACCAGGCCCATGCTACAAAGAATCTACGGCACGGCATTCTTTACCAAGAAAGAACTTGCAGAACATCTGCGCAAGCTGGAAGAGGCCAAAAAGAGGGATCACAGAAAACTTGGCAAACAGCTTGACCTGTTCTCAATCCAGGATGAAATAGGGCCGGGGCTTATACTGTGGCACCCCAAGGGGGCCATGATAAGGAAGCTCATGGAGGATTTCTGGCGGGAGGAGCATATAAAAAGAGGATACGATCTCCTTTTTACTCCCCATATTGCCAAGAGAGATCTCTGGAATACCAGCGGACACCTGGATTTCTATGCCGAGAACATGTATGCCCCCATGGACATAGACGATGTCAGTTATCAGATCAAGCCCATGAACTGTCCTTTTCATATAGCCATCTACAATTCCAGAAAGAGGAGTTACCGGGAGTTTCCTCTGAGATGGTGTGAACTTGGCACAGTGTACCGCTATGAGAGGACAGGCACGCTTCATGGCCTAATGAGGGTGAGGGGCTTTACACAGGATGATGCGCACATATTTTGCCGGCCGGATCAGCTTGATTCCGAGATAAGTGAAATCCTGGACATGACCTTGTATATGTTGAAGGTCTTTGGATTTGATCGTTACGATATATACCTTTCCACCAGGCCTGATAAGTATGTTGGAAGCGATGAGCATTGGGATTTATCCACAAATGCCCTGAAACACGCCCTGGAGGGCCAGGGGCTGGAATATGAGATAGACCCGGGAGAGGGGGTATTTTACGGTCCGAAAATAGACATAAAGATTAAGGACTGTCTGGACCGTTCCTGGCAATGCTCAACCATCCAGGTGGATTTCAACCTGCCTGAGCGGTTTAACGTAAAATTTACCGGCCAGGACGGACAGCCTCATGCCCCCATAATGGTGCACAGGGCGCTTCTTGGTTCCCTTGAAAGGTTTTTCGGGGTATTGATAGAACATTACGCCGGTGCCTTTCCTCTATGGCTGGCCCCGGTGCAGGCCAGGGTCCTGACCATAACGGACAGGCAGGATGAATGGGCGCGTGAAGTCTTTATGCAGCTCAGGAAGGCAGGCATCAGGGCTGATCTGGATTTGAGGAACGAGAAACTGGGCAAGAAGATAAGGGAGGCCCAGGTAGAGAAGATACCTTATATGCTGGTAGTGGGAGACCAGGAGGTGAGCGACAGGACGGTCAGTCCCAGGACCAGGAGAGGAGAGCAGTTGGATGCCATGACTGTGGCATCCTTCATCGATAGAGTTCTGCCAGAGATAGAACGGCAGAAAACGGGAGGTGCAATATCGCCAGAGAGCAGAGAGTAAGGGTTAATGACAGGATAAGGGCGTCTGAAGTACGCCTCATAGGAGAGGATGGATCGCAGCTCGGGGTAGTTCCTCTGGAGGATGCCCTGAGAAGGGCTAGGGATGTCGGCCTTGACCTGGTTGAGGTGGCAGCCAATGCACGGCCTCCTGTCTGCAGGCTCATGGACTACGGCAAGTACCGCTATGAGCAGAGCAAGAAGGCTCAGGAGGCAAAGAAACGTCAGACTGTTATTCAGGTCAAGGAAATCAAGATGAGGCCCAGGACAGACGTTCATGACCTGAATGTCAAGAGAAAGAAGATCGTCAAGTTCCTGAACCAGGGCAACAAGGTGAAGGTCACAGTGACTTTCAGGGGCAGGGAGATTGTGCATCCGGATATCGGTTTTGGGATGCTGAAGAAGATAGCAGGCGAGATGGCCGATATAGCAGTAGTTGAACACATGCCCAACATGGAAGGGCGTGTGATGAGCATGATACTCGCCCCCAGAAAGGCCTGAGCCCCGGTCATTTATTGTAGCCCCGGGAGAATTTGCACGGACTTATTGAGAAGTTACGGCTGCTGGGAATTACTGTCTGATTTTCCTGTTTGTGTGGGCTGAAAATTATGTTGCAAGGCGACTTTCTTTATTTTTATTGAGTTCAGCGATTGACCTTCGGGTTTTTTAGGGTTAAAAATCCGCATTTGTGCTGTGCCCATTTTGCAACAGGGCTCTAATGTTGTGATGCTGGGCTGTTGTTTGCAGATATGTGGGCTGCTTAATAATTTTTTTGTCGGCAGTATCAGCGCCTTGTTTCAGAAGGCAGCTGTTTAAATTTTTTTTGCGGGGTTATGTATTATGCCAAAATTAAAGACAAAGAGATCCGCCGCCAAGAGGTTTAATAAGAGCGGCAGTGGTAAGTTCGTGTTTAATAAACCGGGTCACAGTCATATCCTCACCAAGAAGAGCAGAAAGCGCAAGAGGAATATGAAAAAGGACAAGGTTATTTCAGATACAATGACGAAGCATATCAAGCGTATGCTTCCTTTTGTATAAATTTTAAGGAGTATTCAGATATGCCCAGGGTAAAAAGAGGTTTTAAGGCAAGGAGGAGGCGCAAGAAGATCCTGAAGCTTGCCAAGGGTTTCAGGGGCGCAAGGAGCCGCTGCTATCGCCAGGCGAAGGACAGCGTGGAAAAGGCCCTGCGTTATGCATACAGGGACAGGAGAGCCAAAAAGCGTTCTTACAGGCGTCTATGGATAACCAGGATTAATGCTGCATGCCGTCTCAATGATATCTCATACAGCAAGTTCATGGGCGGACTTTCCAAGGCAAAGATTGGACTGGATAGAAAGATACTGGCCAATCTTGCTGTTACAGAACCTGGTGTATTCAGCACTTTGGTGGAAAAGGCAAAGGCCGCTTTATAGCCGGGAAAATGGAAGATCAGCTCAGGGAGATAGAAAGAGAGGCCATAGAGGCAGTTGAAAAGGCTGCAGACAAGAAGGCCCTTGAAGAGCTGAAGGTGATATTCCTTGGCAGGAAAAGTCGTTTGACTTCTATCCTGAAAAGCCTTGGAACCCTTCCCAAAGAGCAGCGTCCCCTGGTAGGCAAATTGTCCAACCAGGTTAAGGTGCGTATAGAAGAGGCCTTGAAGGATCGTCTTCAGGCGCTTGAGGCCGGGCGGCAGGGCCCTGAGCTTATAAAGGGTTTTGATCCGACTCTTCCTGGCCGCAGGCTTCCCAGAGGGCATCTGCATCCCATCACTCAGGTTCTGAACGAGGTCTGCCAGGTTTTTGAAAAGATGGGTTTTTCTGTAGCACAAGGCCCTGAGATAGAGCTGGATTTCTACAATTTCGAGGCCTTGAACATACCACCGGACCATCCTGCGCGCGACATGCAGGACACCTTCTATGTCGATGAGAAGGTTCTTCTCAGGACACATACTTCTCCTATCCAGGTCCGCACTATGGAAAAGATGCCCCCGCCTATACGGATTATCGCCCCTGGCAAGGTGTACAGGTGCGATTCCGATGTTACCCATACCCCCATGTTTCATCAGGTGGAAGGCCTCATGGTGGACAGGGATGTCTCTTTCTCCCATCTTAAGGGCATTCTCACGCATTTTGCCCAGGAAATCTTCCATAAAGATACGGCTGTCAGGTTCAGACCCAGTTTTTTTCCGTTTACGGAACCGAGTGCAGAAATAGATATCCAGTGCGTTATGTGCAGAGGCGATGGCTGCAGGGTCTGTTCTTATACGGGCTGGCTTGAAGTCCTGGGTGCTGGTCTTGTGCATCCGGCTGTATTCAGGCACGTGGGTATAGATCCGCAGATATACAGTGGATTTGCCTTTGGCCTTGGTATCGAGAGAATTGCCATGCTCCGGTATGGCATCAACGATATAAGGCTGTTTTACGATAATGATCTCCGTTTTCTAAATCAGTTTTGAGATAATATTTATGTTGGTACTGGCATCGTGGCTCAGAGAGATAGCGCCTTTTGAGGCTGATTACGCCGAAGTTGCCGAGAGGCTGACTTTGGCAGGTTTGGAAGTGGAGGCAATGGAGCCCGCTTATCCCTGGATGGATAGGGCCGTGGTTGCGCGTATCTCCAGGGTGGAGCCTGTCAATAAGGAGAAGCATGTCACCCTGTGTACCGTCGAGATCGGTTCAGATGAGGTCGGTGTCATCTGTGGGGCACCCAATGTTAGAGAAGGAATGCTTACGGCATACGTGCCGCCTGGCACTGAAATGCCTGATGGCAGCGAGATCAGGGAAGCACAGATTTACGGCCACCTCTCTACAGGGATGCTCTGTTCCATGCGGGAAATTATGCTGGAAGGTGATGCCAGCGGCATATTTGATATCTCAAAGGCTTTTCCAGATGCAAGGGTAGGTCATTCTATCTCATCCCTTTTGGGCATGGAGGACACTGTTTTCGAGATAGGCATAACTCCCAACAGGCCTGACTGCCTGAGTATGACAGGCGTGGCGAGGGAGGTTTCGGCCATTTTCAGGGTACCGCTCCGGCTGCCGGAATCCCGGAATGTGTTTTCCAATGTTGGCGATGGCGATGTTTCCATCGAGATTCAGGATACAGAACTCTGTCATAGGTACGTCGGAGTTACTTTAAAAAATGTTAAGGTAGCGAGCTCACCGGGATGGATGGCAAGAAGGCTTGTTGCCAGCGGTATAAGGCCTATAAACAATGTCGTAGATATTACCAATTACATCCTCATGGAGACAGGCCAGCCTCTGCATGCCTTTGATCTCGATACCTTGAAGGGTAGAGCTATAGTAGTCAGGGTCTCGGAAGA
This sequence comes from Deltaproteobacteria bacterium, assembly GCA_026992735.1. Lineage (GTDB taxonomy): Bacteria > Desulfobacterota > Dissulfuribacteria > Dissulfuribacterales > QOAL01 > QOAL01. The sequence continues at coordinate 48,215 of JALWYO010000017.1, read as the reverse complement.
AGGAGATACCATAGTCACGCTTGATGGTAAGGAGCGTAAATTGTCGGCTGGAGTCCTGTTGATCTGCGATATGAAAAGACCTGTGGCAGTAGCTGGCGTAATGGGCGGCCTTGATACAGAGGTAACGGATAAGACCAGCTCTGTTCTTTTGGAAAGCGCATGGTTTGCACCCTGGAGCATAAGACGCACTGCCAAGATGCTCAAGCTTCCTTCTGAAGCATCGTACAGGTTTGAACGGGGTGTGGATTTCGATGGTCAGTTAAGGGCGGCTCAGCGTGCTTCGGATCTGTTGTCAGAGTTGGCTGGTGGTGTCATCGAGGGACTCAAGGATGAAAATCCAAGGCCGTATGTGCCCAGATCTGTTGTCATGAAGCCTGAGCGTACCAACAGCCTGCTTGGAACTGATCTGGATGCCAGGGCCATGGCCAACATCTTGGAATCTATAGATATAAAGGTGAAAAAGGCCGACCGGGAGACGGTGGAGATCCTGGTTCCTTCATTCAGGCCGGACATCAAGGAGGAGATAGACCTGGTAGAAGAGATTGCCAGGCTTCATGGGTTCGCCAATATTGCAACTGCATCGCCTGTGGGGGAACTGATAGTCCAGGCAGTTGCTTCTGACAAGGCTTTTGAGGACAATATAAAGACTGGTCTTGCAGGTCAGGGCTGTTCAGAGATTATTTCATACAGCTTCATTTCTCCTGATGAGATAAAGGCATTGGGATTTGACGAGGACGACAGGAGAAACAGATTTGTCAGGCTGAAAAACCCCTTGGCTGAAGATCAGTCCGTCATGAGGACAAGCCTGGTCTGTTCCATGCTTTCTGCAATCTCCAGGAACCACAAGAAGAGAAATATGGATCTTGCTCTTTTTGAAGCAGGGGCTGTTTTTATAGATAACGGTCAGGGAGTGCTGCCTGACGAAGAGCACAGGCTTTGTATTGCCATGACAGGCAGGAGATTTCCACAGACATGGGCCTGGCAGGACAGGGAGGTGGATTTCTTCGATCTCAAGGGTGTGGTTGAAAATTTGTTGTATCAACTTAACGTCAGGGGGAGCGCTTTTAAGGCATCTTCTGCTCCTGAAGTTTTTTATGTTCCAGGTACCTGTATGTCAGTGGTGTCAGGCAATGGCATTGCTTTGGGTACCCTTGGCCAGATATCTGCAGGTGTGCAGTCGCGCTATAAGATTTCCAGTCCTGTTTTCCTGGCGGATTTCAGTCTGTCGGCCCTTAAAAATGCCGTCTCTGGAGAAAAGCAGTTCAAGCCGCTGGCCCGTTTCCCTGCCATGGATTTGGATCTTGCCATCATTCTGAATGACTCTGTCAGGGCAGAAGACGTGCTCCATTTTATAAGGGAAAAGGCTGGAGGGCTGCTTGAGGACGTGTCAATATTCGATGTTTACAGGGGAAAGCCAGTGCCCAAAGGCAGGAAAAGCCTGGCCTTCAGGCTGATTTACAGGGCAGAAGACCATACTCTTTCAGAGGTTGAGGTTATGGCAGTCCATGAGCCCCTTGTCGATGCGCTTCTTGAGGAGTTTCATGCAGAAATGAGGAGCTGACATGGGAGACGGTGCTGTCACAAAACTTGAGCTTGCCGAGAAAATCAGCGAAGAACTCGGGTTTTCGGTCCGGTCCAGCAAAAAACTGGTAGATGCCATGTTCAGCCATATGATCGATATCCTGCTTTCAGGAGAATCTCTCAAGATAGTACGGTTTGGTACATTTTGTCCCTTGTTTAAACAAGCCAGAAAAGGGATTAATCCAACAACAGGGGATGCTATTGTCATCCCTGCCAGGAATACTGTTTCATTCCGGCCGAGTCCTTTACTGAAAAAGATGGTCAATGCTGAAAAAAGACCGCAAATATTACCGGATAGGAGAAGTCAGCAGGATAGTGGGAGTTGAATCCCATGTCCTGAGATTCTGGGAAAAAGAATTCAAGCAGATACGTCCCAGACGGGTTTCTGGGCAGCGTCTCTATCGCAAGCAGGATCTGGAAACCATTCAACTCATAAAACAGCTTCTCTATAATGAGGGTTTTACCATTGCCGGAGCAAGAAAGCAGCTGGAAAGCCTGCAGCGCAGCAGGCAAGCCCGTGTAGGTTCTGGGCAGACCGGGGCAGATAGCAAATGTCAGATCCTGGAAGAGATAAGGAGGGAGCTTTCAGAGATCAGGCAGATTCTTTTATCATAGGTCCTGCATTGTAGTTCACTGCAGGGTAAGTTGTGAATAGGTGTCATAACTATCTGATTTGTCTGGATTGTTGCGGCTTCAGCCATAAGGCTGGGGCGTGTAGAGGTCAGAAATAATATTATGCGTAAACTTGATGAAGACCAGGCGGTAAAGCTGCTGGAGCTGCGTTCCAGGATAGACGGCATAGACAGGGAACTGGTGGCCCTGCTCCAGGAACGACTTGCTGTTGCTGAGGAGATAGGAAGGACCAAGGCAAAATCCCTGGCCCAGCCACTGGATACGGTCAGGGAAAAAGAGGTTATTGACCATATCCTTGAATACAACAAGGGAAGATTTCCAGCCGATGGCCTGCAGGTCATCTTTAGCGAGATCATCTCCGCCTGCAGAAATGCTCAGCGTCCGGCCAGGGTGGGTTATCTTGGCCCTGAAACCACCTTTACCCATATGGCAGCGGCAGAATTTTTTGGCCATGCCCCTGATTTTATAGCTGAAAGTAATATTACCGAGGTGTTTGAGGAGGTGGAGAGGAAACGCATTGATTTTGGCGTTGTCCCTGTGGAAAATTCTGTAGAAGGTACAGTCGCCCTGACCTTGGACGGACTGTGTGATTACCAAATAGAGATCTGCGGCGAGGTCTATATGCCCATATCTCATGACCTCATCAGCAAGAGCGGCAGGAAAGACAAGATTCGACGTATTCTTTCCCATCCCCATGCCTTGGCCCAGTGCAGGCTCTGGCTCCAGAGAAACCTTCCTGCCGTGCCTACCGAGGAGGTAGTCAGCACTGCCCAGGCCGCGAGGTGGGCAGCAGTGGACGAATCCGTTGCAGCCATAGCCAGCCCTCTGGCAGCAAGGACCTACGGTCTTTATGCTGTGGCCAAGAGGATAGAGGATTTTGCAGGCAATACCACCCGTTTCATGGTGCTTGGCCATGAATGCCCAAGGCCGAGCGGCATGGACAAGACTTCTTTGCTGCTAAGCCTGGAGGACAGGCCTGGTTCCCTGTTCAAGCTGCTGGAGCCCTTGGCCACCAAGGGCATAAACCTTACAAAGATTCAGTCCAGGCCGGTGAAAGATGAGCCATGGCGTTACCTGTTTTATGTGGATATAGCAGGGCATATAGAGGATGAGCACGTCAAGGCCGGAGTGGAATCCATACGCGGAGGATGCACCTTTCTAAAGTGGCTTGGCTCATATCCCATGGGAAACATGAAACGGTGACCTGGCTCCGATTTGCTCACATGGCTGAATACATATCCTCCTGGATAGCTGTCTGCTTTGGAGCTGGTTAAAGTGCACTGTATTTGCTGCGCTATCAGGCTTTGGTGCAGGCCTGTATCTGTCAGGCATGCATGCTTGCCAAGGGATGAAAACATTGATAGGTTAGGCTGGCTGACACGGATGGTGATGCTCATGATATGTGTAGTGGTTATCACTGACAAGCATACTTTCTAGTATCTGCTCACAAGGTACCGCATCTACGGCGTTGATCAGACGCTTGAACTACAGGAAGTACGCCTGCGCGTCCTCCGCCTTGATCTGCAACACCCTGTAAGCAGATACAGAAAAATTCGCACGAATTTATTGAGAAGTTATACTTTCTAATTATAACTTCGGATTATTATTGAATAAATTGTTTTTTTTGGATACACCTGCACATTTTTATCTGTCCAGTACGGGTTTTAATGTAGAAATAAAAGGTGTTGTGATGTATTTTTTATATATTGACTGGCATCAGGCCATGCATGGCAGAGATGCCTGAGTAGTATCTCTCAGGAAGTGCTAAGAGGGAAATCGTGAAATACCATTGTTCCAAAGCGGAACAACCGCATATAAAAACAAGAGGACAAACAGCAACTTGGCCGCACTGTGCAGCAGAATTTGCCTGCATTTTTGCGGTCTTTTTTGTTTTAAGCTTTCAAGTCCACTCTACGTAAAATTCAAGGAGGTTGTCGGTGATGAGTGATAAACCATTCATTCTGTGGTTCAAGGAGATCGGAATTGAAGATGTGCCGCTGGTAGGTGGTAAAAACGCATCTCTTGGAGAGATGTATCAGCATCTTTCCAGCAAGGGCGTAAAGGTTCCCAACGGGTTTGCAATTACGGCAGAGGCCTATAAGCATCTATTGAAGGATGCCGGCATAGAGCAGGCGATACGTGATGCTCTGGAAGGACTGGATACGAGCGACATAAACAATCTCAGGGAGAGGGGCAAGAAGGTAAGAGAGATAATTCTCAATGCAAAGTTTCCCGAAGATCTGGAAGAGGCCATCAACGAGGCCTATACACAGATGGAAAAGGAGTATTACCAAGACGTAGACGTGGCAGTTCGCTCGTCTGCAACTGCGGAAGATCTTCCAGATGCGTCTTTTGCAGGCCAGCAGGAAACCTTTCTCAACATCACCGGCACTGATGCTCTCATAGAGGCATGTCATAAGTGTTTCGCAAGCCTTTTTACCGACAGGGCCATATCCTACAGGCATGACAAGGGTTTTGGCCATTTCGACGTCTATCTTTCCATTGCAGTTCAGAAGATGGTCAGGAGTGACAGCGCAAGTTCCGGGGTTATGTTCACCATAGACACGGAAAGCGGTTTCGAAGATGTTGTCTATATAACAGGTGCCTGGGGGCTTGGTGAGAACGTTGTCCAGGGCGCAGTCAACCCGGATGAATTTTATGTATTCAAACCCACTCTCAAGAAGGGCTTTCGCCCAATTGTCAGCAAGCGTCTTGGCCTCAAGCAGCACCGCATGATCTACACCTCCGATCCCAAAGAGCCGGTCAAGAACGTGGAGACCAGCCCGGAAGAAAGGAGGCGCTATGTCCTGTCTGATGATGAGATACTTAAGCTTGCTGAATGGGCCTGTATTATCGAGGAACATTATAAAAAGGCCATGGATATAGAGTGGGCCAAGGATGGTGACGGTGAAAAGGTGGGAACAGGTGATCTTTTCATCGTGCAGGCAAGGCCGGAAACCGTTCATTCCCAGAAAGATACTAATTACATGGAGACCTACAGGCTCCTTGAAAAAGGTGAAGTCCTTGCTATAGGCAAGGCTGTAGGCAGCAAGATTGGCCAGGGTACCGCCCATGTTATTCGTGATGTCAGTGAGATTACCCAGTTCAATGCTGGAGAGGTGCTTGTTACTGATATGACCGATCCTGACTGGGAACCCATTATGAAGGTCGCATCGGCAATTGTAACCAACAGGGGCGGCAGGACATGCCATGCAGCCATTATCTCCAGGGAGATGGGCATTCCATGCGTTGTCGGTACGGAAAACGGCACTGAGGCCATCAGCACCGGGGAAGATGTGACAGTTTCATGCTCTGAGGGTGAGGAAGGAAAGGTCTATCGCGGGCTTCTCAAGTACGAGGTGGACCGCATTGATTTCGCCAATGTACCCAAGACCAAGACAATGATAATGATGAATGTTGGTATCCCTGAGCAGGCCTTTGAACAGGGACAGATTCCAAATGACGGGGTAGGGCTTGCAAGGCTTGAGTTTATAATAAATTCCCATATTGGCATACATCCGCTGGCGCTGCTCAATTACGAAAAGCTCAAGGAACTTGTTGACACCATGGACAAGTATGATCTTGAGCCTGCGGCCAATGCCCCTGATGTCAGGGAAATCGTGGCTGCCATTGATGAAAAGACTGCCGCATACGAAGACAAGGCAGAGTTTTTCGTGGACAAGCTGGCCCAGGGTATCGCCATGATTGCTGCAGGCTTCTATCCCAAGGATGTTATTGTCCGCATGTCAGATTTCAAGAGCAATGAATATGCAAACCTGATTGGTGGCAATCTCTATGAGCCTGACGAACACAATCCCATGATAGGCTGGAGGGGTGCATCACGTTACTATGCCCCTAATTTTGAGCCGGCATTCGCCCTGGAGTGCAGGGCATTCAAGAAGGCCAGGGATGAGATGGGGCTTTCCAACGTGAAGAGCATGATTCCTTTCTGCCGCACCGTTGAGGAAGGCAAGAAGGTTATCGGCATCATGGAAAAATACGGGCTGAAGCAGGGCGAAAACGGCCTTGAGATATACGTGATGTGCGAGATCCCCAGCAACGTGGTGTTGGCAGACGAGTTTTCAGAGGTCTTCGACGGCTTTTCAATCGGCTCCAATGATCTTACACAGCTTACCCTTGGGCTTGACAGGGATTCAGAGCTGGTATCCCATATTTATGATGAGAGAAACGAGGCTGTAAAGCGGCTCATCAGGCAGGTTATCAATACTGCCAAGGAAAAAAAGAGAAAGATCGGTATCTGTGGCCAGGCACCGAGCGATTTCCCGGATTTTGCTGCCTTTCTGGTAGAATGCGGGATTGACTCCATGAGCCTTACTCCTGACACTGCGGTAAAGACGAGGCTGTTGGTTGCTGACAAGGAAAAGGAGCTGGGCATAGATAAGTAACCTACAGATTCCATGCTTATCGTTGCAATGATTATCAAGGCGGTCTTGTTCTTCTCCAGGCCGCCTTATTTATTTGCCTGGGATTTAGAATTGTTGGTTTTTGAGGAGGTAACTTCTCAATAGGCCCGTGCAAATTCTTCTGTACCTGCTTACAGGTAGGCGCAGATGCAAACTGAGGACGCAGATAGACGCAGGCTTCGTAAACAGATGAAAGACAAAGAAAATCTGTGTGTTTCTGTGTTCATCTGTGTCCAGAAACTTGTAATTTGCAGATTTGTTGAGAAGTTACTTGAGGAGGCGATAAAACATGGAAAATTTTGAGTTCTGCAATCCTACCAGGATAATCTTTGGTAAGGATATTCTGGGCAGAATTGGCCCGGAGACAAGGTCTCTGGGTAAAAACTGTCTTCTTGTAACAGGCAGGCAGAGCGCAAGGAAGACAGGAGCCTACGATGCTGTCAGAGGAAGCCTGGAGGCTTCCGGCATTAGGGCCTATGATCTCGGCGGTATTCAGTCCAATCCTATTCTTGCAAGGGTGTATGAAGGCATAGAAATTGTAAGGGACCATGATATAGAATTCATTGTGGCCCTTGGAGGCGGAAGCGTCATGGATACGGCAAAGGCAGTGGCAGCCGGTGTCCTTCTGGATGGTGATATATGGGCAGTATTCGAGGGCATACTGGAGATAGGAGCTGCCCTGCCAGTGATCTGCGTGCCAACGCTTGCCGCGTCCGGCTCTGAGATGAACGGATTCATGGTCATAACAAATCAGGATACAGGGTTTAAGCTGGCAGCTGGCTCACCCCATTGCTATCCCAGGATATCATTTCTGGCCCCGGAGCTCACCTGCAGCGTCCCTGCTGACTATACGGCCTATGGCGGAGTGGATGCAATATGCCACCTGCTGGAGCCATATTTCAACCGTCTTTCCAACTTTACTCCAGTGCAGGATGAGCTGACCGAAGGGCTTATCAGGGCAATCATGAAGGCTACCGAAGGCTCTCTGGCATCCCCCCGGGATTATCAGCAGCGAGCCGCCCTGATGTGGGCTGCCACCCTGGCCTTGAACGGGCTTACCAGGGCCGGAGTTGGAGACCATCCCTTCCCCGTTCACCTGATAGAGCACGCCATAAGCGCTATTTACGGGGTGCCCCACGGCGCGGGGCTTGCTGCCCTGCTCCCTGGATGGATGGCCTGGAAGGCAGAAAATGGCGGCGTTGACAGGGTCTGCCAGTTTGGCAGGCAATGCCTGTCTGTCAGCCAGGATAATGATGAACCAGGCTGCGCAGCTGAAACCTCTTCAGCCTTTCATGCCTGGCTGAAGTCCATAAATTGCCCCGCATCCCTGGAAGACTTGGGTATCGACAGGGCAGCACATGAAAAGATAGCTGCAAATGCGGAACTCCAGGCAGGTATTTGGGGGGTCAGGGGAACATGGAGCAAAGATGTTATTGGCGAGGTTCTCTCCTTTTGCCAATCAGGGCCACAAGGATGATGCTTATTTCGTAGAGCACCAGCAACGGTCCTGCCAGCAGGCACTGGTTCACAACATCAGGCGTGGGCGTCAGTACTGCCGCTATGATAAAGATGATGAGCAGTGCGTACTTCCTGTTTTCCCTGAGCATCCGGGCGTCTATGATGCCTACCAGGGCCATGAACACCATGAATATCGGCAGTTCAAAGGCGGCTCCAAAGCCGAGCAGCAGTTTTATGGTAAGGCTGAAGTATTCGCTTACACTTGGTAGGAGTTTCAGATCTGCTCCTGCATAGCTTGCCAGAAATTTAAAGGCTGCCGGAAATACGGCAAAATAGCCGAATACAGCCCCGCCTATAAAGAAGAGGCTGGAAAAAAATATGAAAGGCAGTGCCCATTTCCTTTCATGGGGATATAGCCCTGGCGCAATAAATGCCCATATTTCGTGGAGGATAAACGGGCTTGCCAGGAACAATCCAGCAGTCAGGGCAAGTTTGAGGTATGTGAAAAATGCCTCCGGGTAAGACGTGAATATCAGGGAAGTGCCAGGTGGGAGCACCTGCAGGAGTGGAAGGGAAAGAAAATCGAATATCGGCTTTATGAAGGCATAACATATACAGAAGCCTACTGCCACAGCGCCTGCCGACCTTACAAGGCGGGTGCGCAGCTCTGCAAGGTGCTCGGTGAGGCTTAGTTCCACCTCCTGTTCACTGTGCCCGTCTTCTCTCTCAGAATTCATAGAACCACTTGTTAGAAGTCATGATTTCAAGGCCATTGTCCTGTAGAATTCCCATGTTTTCAAGCCTGACTCCACCCTCGCCAGGCAGGTATATGCCCGGTTCTACCGTGAATACCATGCCCGTCCTGAGTTTCTTTCTTGACCTTGTCGAGAGCATGGGGGGCTCGTGGATCGCTATACCCACCCCGTGTCCCAGAGAGTGGACAAATCTGTTGCCAAAACCCGCATCTTCTATGACCTTTCTGGCAATGTAGTCTGCCTCTTTCCTGGTCATGCCTGGTCTTATCGCCTCCTGAGCCGTCCGTTGTGCCTCCTTGACCACCATGTATATATCCTGGAATCTGGCTGAAGGTCTGCCGCAGAATACAGTGCGGGTCATGTCGGAACAGTAGCCCTGAATGCGTGCCCCCATATCTACAATGACAGGCTCTCCCTTCCTGATTTTTCTGTTTTCCGGAACTGCATGGGGCAGGGCACTGTTGGGACCGGATGCCACTATGGGTGGAAATGAGGGTCCGTCAGCCTTTGTATATAGCCCCTGGAGGATCGTAAAGGCGATTTCTTTCTCGGTCTTCCCTGGTTGTATCATGGGCAGCACGTCTTTGAATACAGCCTCAGCCGCCTGCTGGGCCTTGATTATCAGGGAACATTCCTCATTGTCCTTGATAAGGCGCATCTTCTCGCAAGTATTGCCAATATCATGCCATGAAATACCGGGGATGCTGTTTCTCAGTTCATGAAACCTTCTGCAGGAGATATAGTCAGGCTCGTATGCGCAGCTGTGGAGTTCCATGTCCTGGAATATGGGCTTCAGGCTGCTGATCAGGCCCTTTTTATAGATTACAGTGTTGAACCCCGGGGCCTGCTGTTTTGCCTGTACTTCATATCTTCCATCAGTAAGCAGGAAGCATTCCTGCCTGGTGATCAGGAGTGCGCCTGCAGATTCCGTGAGCCCAATGTCCTCTGCAAGAAATCCGCTGAGATAAAACCGGTTTTCTGGAGCGGTTATTAGCGCTGTCTCGATCCTGCGCGCCGACAGGCTTTTTTTCAGCCGTCTAATCCTTATGGCTGTTTGTTCTTTCATAAGGGGTTCCTCACTGCTATAAGAAAGACAAAGGTTCTTTGTCTGATTTTAAGTTTCATAGAAAGAGGTTGAAAATGCAAGCTAAAAAAATTCCTGTGGAAGAGAGGATTATATTTGCCCTGGACGTGCCCGGGCCAGACGAGGCCAGGGAGCTGGTGACCATGCTGGAACCTGAAGTGAATTTTTTCAAAGTTGGCCTTCAGCTCTTTCTTGCTGGTGGTTTCCGGATTGTGGACTGGATAATCGGGCGCGGACACCGGGTAATGCTGGATCTGAAATTTTATGATATACCCAAAACGGTTGAGCTGGCAGTCAGGCAGCTTGATGGACACGGCATCACGTTTGCAACCGTACATGGCAACAGGGCTATCATGGAGGCAGCTGCCTCGGCGGTAAACGGCCTGGGCATCCTCGCAGTTACTGTTCTCACCAGCATGGGTGAAGAAGAACTGAAGGAGCTTGGCGCTGTTGTGTCTATAGAAGAGCTTGTGCTGAAACGTGCTGTTTCAGCTGGCAGGGCAGGATGTGCGGGTGTCGTATGCTCTCCAAGGGAAGTCCGGGCAGTGAGGGAGAAAACAGGAGACAGTCTGATTGTTGTAACACCCGGCATCCGGCCTTCAAGCAAAGGGTATGCAATGCCTGACGATCAGGTGCGTACGGCAACACCTTATTCTGCCATACTGAATGGATCTGACTACCTGGTCATAGGTCGGCCTATCAGGGAGGCGGATGATCCCCTTGCTGCTGTCAGTGCCATGAGGCATGAAATCGGCCTTGCCCTGGAAGAAATGGCGCAATAGCCGCATCTGCATTGTCCTTATTGCTTCAGCCTTACGGCAACTGAATGCCTGTGGGCGGTCAGGCCTTCTATCTCTGCAAGGCCCATTACGTCTTCTGCATCTTGCATGAATGCCCTTTCTGAATACGAAATGATGCTGGACCGCTTGAGAAATGTCTCTACGCCAAGTGCAGAAGAAAAACGGGCGGTTCCCATGGTAGGAAGCACGTGATTCGGGCCGGCAATGTAGTCACCAACTGGTTCCGGGCTGAAATTACCCATGAATATGGCGCCTGCGTGCTTTATTCCCGGCAGCAGGTCCCACGGCCTTTCTACCAGAAGTTCCATGTGTTCAGGCCCAACCTGATTGGCCATCTTGACTGCACTTTCCAGATCTCTGACAATCAGCACCAGTCCGTTGGATTTTATGGATTTGCAGGCGATGTCTTTTCTTTCAAGGGCATTTGCCTGCTGTGTAAGCTGGCTGCAGACCTGCTTGGCAAGCTCTACAGACGTGGTGAGCAGTACAGAGGTGGCCATTGCATCGTGCTCTGCCTGGGAGAGCATGTCTGCTGCCACATATGCGGGAGTAGCAGTGTGGTCAGCAATTATGAGTATCTCGCTGGGACCTGCTATCATGTCTATGCCCACGGTGCCTGAAACAAGTTTTTTGGCAACCGTGACAAATATATTCCCTGGGCCAGCTATCACATCAACAGGCCGGACAGTCTCTGTCCCAAAGGCCATTGCTGCAATGGCCCATGCGCTGCCCATCCTGTAAACTTCACTGACGCCAGCTTCTCTGGCTGCCACCAGGAGATAGGGGCTGACCTTGCCGTCCTTGCCGGGCGGCGTAGCGAGCACCAGCCGCTCAACGCCTGCAATCCTGGCTGGTATGGCGTTCATTAGCACAGAGGAAACCAGGGGCGTAGAGCCGCCTGTGCCGCCAGGCACATAGAGGCCGGCAGCATCAACAGGCCTGACCATCTGCCCGAGTATGCTGCCATCTTCCCTTGTTTCGAACCAGGATGATGGCAGCTGCTTTTTGTGAAACTCTTCTATGTTTTTCAGTGCCTTTCTGATGCTGGACAGTATCTTGCTGTCCACGGATTTGTAGGCATCTGATATCTCCTGGCTGGAAACCGGGAGCAAGGATGCGGAAAAATCCCGGCAGTCAAATTTCCGGGTAAAATCCACAACCGCCTCATCGCCCATGGCTTTCACCTGGGCCAGGATATCAATGACCGATGCCTCTATTTCCCTGGGTATCTCAAACTGCCTGTTGAGGAGGGCGGAGAAGCCCTCCCTTCCGGGAGGGCTTTCTGCATCAAGGGGTTTGATTATGTAGTCCGTCATTGTCATAGGGCCTCAATCACGGAAGCCTGAGGGCCACATAGCGGCTGAGATCGCCATCCCGCACCTTGAATAGCACTCTCTTGGTCTTGCGCGATTTTGCGAGGGCCTTGAGGAACTGTTTCACTGTCCTGACCTTGACCCTGTTTACCTCTTCTATGAGCTGTCCCGGCTGTATCCCCACGCTGGCTACAAGGCTGCCTGGTTCAACTTCTGCAACCAAGACACCCTGGCCTTCATGGTAGCCAAACTGCTGTGCCAGGTCGGGTGTGAGCTCCTGGACTACCATACCAAGCTGCTTGAGTATTTCATGCTTGTTCATGGCAACGCTCATTCCGCCCGGTTTCTCGGCAATGGTTACGGTTACTGTCTTGATTTTGCCTTCTCTCAGGATCTCGAATTTTATCTTTGTTCCTGGAGGAGTCAGTGCAATGTGGTTTCTCAATTCGCCAATATCCGAAACCTTATGGCCGTTCATCTTGAGGATGATATCTCCGCTCTTGAGCCCTGCCTTGCTTGCCGGTGAATTGCCGGCAACTTCTGATATAAGCACGCCCTCGGTCTTTTTCAGGCCGAAGGACTTGGCCAGTTCTTCATCAACCTCCTGGATTACGACACCAAGCCAGCCCCGGACAACCTTACCGTTTTTGATGAGCTGATTCTTCACCGCCTTGGCCATGTTTATCGGGATGGCAAAGCCAATGCCCATGTAGCCACCGCTCCTGGAGAATATGGCAGAATTTATTCCTATGGCCTCTCCATGGATATTGATAAGTGGCCCGCCGGAGTTGCCCGGATTGATGGCAGCATCAGTCTGGATGTAGTCTTCGTAGTCTGTTATGCCAAGCCTGCTCCTGCCCTTGGCGCTGATTACGCCAACGGTAACTGTCTGGGTAAGGCCAAAGGGATTGCCTATTGCGATGACCCACTCGCCCACCTGTATGGCATCGGAGTTGCCGAGAGGCAGCACCGGCAGGTTCTTGGCCTTGATCTTTATCACTGCAACGTCTGACTGAGGGTCCTTTCCAATGACCTTTGCCTTGAATTTCCTGCCATCAGCCAGCTTTACCGTTATGCTGTCCGCATCTCCAACCACGTGATTATTGGTCAGGATATAGCCGTCCTTGCTTATTATAAAGCCGGAGCCCTGGCCTCTTTGTTTAAATTTTCTTGGCCTCTGCCTGAGCTGTGGCCCGAAAAATCTCTGGAAGAACGGATCATTGAACATTCCAAACGGGTCCTGACCTCCAAAGGCCGAAGGTCCCTGTTCCACTGTCTTTTCTACCTGGACAAAGACCACGGCGGGCATGGCCTCCTTAACTATCTCTGCAATTGCCTTTGAAGTCCTGGAGAGCAATTCGATATTTTCATCCTGCTGTTCTGTCCTGGCATTTGCCTGCCCTGCAGCCATGAAAAACATCATGAACAAGATCAGAGGCGCAACCATCTGTTTACTAATGGATTTATAGAGCATATTCATTTTGAATCCTCCTTGTCTGTTTGGTCGTCATCATTGTGTAACTGCTTGTCATCAATATCTATTCCTGCAAGCTTCTTAAATTCGTCTGCACTCATCACTTCTTCCATCAGGAGCCTTTTTGAAACAGCCTCAAGGGCCGGCCTGTGTTCCCTGACAATTTCAAGAGCCCGATCATATTGTTCTCTTAAGACCCTTCTGACCTCGTTGTCAACCTCTGCCTGCAGGGCGGGGCTCATTTGTTGCTGTTCCGGCATGCCCGGCACCCTGAGAAACGGGGAAGTCTCCCTGGACAGGGCAACAGGGCCTATCTTGTCACTCATGCCAAACCTGCATACCATGCCTCTGGCCATCTCTGTGGCTACCTCCAGGTCGTTCTGGGCTCCGGAGCTTATCTCATTGAAGATTGTTTCTTCAGCCGCCCTGCCGCCAAGAGACACGCATATCCTGTCTAATAATTCGTGCTCGGTCATAAGGTAGCGTTCTTCTTCCGGTAGCTGCAGGGTATATCCCAGGGCGGCTTTTCCCCTGGGAATTATGGAAATCTTTGCAACCGGGGCGGCATTTGGACAGTGGAAGGCAACAAGGGCGTGACCTGATTCGTGATAAGCCACCCGTTTTCTTTCCTTTTTGCCAAGGCGCCTGCTTTTTCTCTCCGGGCCTGCGAACACCTTTTCTGCCGCTGCCTCAAGGTGGACCTGGGTAATCTGTTTTGCCCCCTCTTTTGCTGCCAGCAGGGCTGCTTCGTTTACTATATTGGCCAGGTCAGCTCCTGAGAAACCAGGGGTCCTCAGGGCAATACTCTTGAGATCCACATCCTCTGCCAGCGGCTTGCCCCGGCAGTGCACTTTCAGGATGGCCTCCCTGCCGGATACGTCTGGGGCGTCCACCAAAACCTGGCGGTCAAAACGTCCTGGCCTCAACAGGGCCGGATCCAGTATTTCCGGCCTGTTGGTAGCAGCCAGCAGGATGACCCCGATATTTGGCTCAAAACCATCCATTTCAACCAGTAGCTGGTTAAGGGTCTGTTCTCTTTCCTCGTGGCCGCCACCTGCAAGCCCGGCCCCGCGGAATTTTCCTATGGCATCGATCTCGTCCACGAAAATGATGCATGGAGCGTTTTTCTTGGCCTGCTCAAACATATCTCTGACTCTTGCAGCACCCACACCCACAAACATTTCTACGAATCCAGAGCCGGAGATGCTGAAAAACGGCACTGCCGCTTCGCCTGCAAGGGCCCTGGCAAGGAGGGTCTTTCCCGTGCCAGGCGGCCCTACCAGCAGAACACCCTTTGGAATCCTGGCTCCAAGGACCTCGAATTTCTGTGGTTCCTTGAGAAAATCTACTACTTCCTTGAGTTCTTCCTTTGCTTCATCACAGCCTGCAACATCGTCGAATCTTACACCCGTGTCCTTTTCTACTGCCACCTTGGCGCGGGATTTGCCTATGGAAAGCAGGCCCTTGCCTGGCGCGCCCATTCCTTTCATGAGGAATATCCAGAGGCCTATCCAGAAGGCGATAGGCACTATGGTCCCCCAGAATATCTCTCCGATCATACTGCCCTTGACGCCTGAGTATTCGACACCACTGGCGTCAAGTTCATCTACCAGCTTGTCGTCCTTTACTCTGACAGTGCGGAACAATATGATGTTTTCCTTCTGCCCGGAAGATGACATAAGCGTTTTCAGTATCTGCTCAAGAGATTGGCCGCTGGAGGAATTAAAAAAATCCAGAGGGTTTTTCCGCGGTGGGGGGCGTGATTCTATCTCCTGTATCTTTTTCTTGAGTTCCTTAAGATCTTTTTCTGAGCCATTGAACATTATACCCCTGATCTCGTCTTCTCCAAGGCGAACTTCCAGTATGCGCCCCTGTCTTAGAAGATCCTTGAATTCTGAATAGGGAATATGCTTGGTCTGCATACTGACCAGAAGCTGCGGGAGCACCATGATCACCAGAAGGCCTATTATCCAGTATGCTGCTGTAAAAAGAACCTTTTTTTTATTTTTCTGTTCCTTGTCCGTGTTCATTTAGGTATTGAGCCAATTGGTCGTTATGCCATGTGGTTTATCTCATGTTAGCGGGCCATGTTATAGATATTTTTTTGAGAACCGATGATCACAAAGTGACAAAAGAAGGCTTTATGACCTGACCAACGGAAAACTATGGTTACGATCTTTGAGATTTTCAAGGGCAGGTAAAAGATTTTCCCTGTTATAGCCTGTCCAGGATGATTTCAACTGCCTTTTCTGCCAGTTTATCAGGAGATAATTCAGCATCAAGCCTTATGATACATTCATCCTTAAGGGAAGAGAATATTTCTGCAACCCTTTTCAGGTAATCTGTCTGCTCGAAATTATTGGTTCTGTCCATGCGGCCCTCGGTTATCCGCCGGACCGCCTTCTCAGGATTGAGCTCTAGGATAAAGCATATGTCAGGCCTGAGAGCAAATTCTTCATTTTCTTCCTGGATCTTTTCAGGATCAAGTCCACGGGCGCCCTGGTATGCAATGGTGGAGAAATAATAGCGGTCACACAGCACTACCCGGCCGTTTTGCAGGGCTGGAATTATGACATCTCTCAGGTGTTCTTTCCTGTCTTTCATGAACATGGAGAGCTCTTCTTCCGCTTCTGCCCTCTTGCTGTCCATAAAGCTCCTGCGGAGTTTCATGCCCCATTCTCCATGCGTGGGCTCAAATGTCAACATCGTATCAATGCCTTTTTTTCTTAGAGCACGGTATATATTGCTGACCAAGGTGCTTTTGCCTGTGCCGTCAATGCCTTCAACTACTACAAAAAGTCCGGAATATTTTCTGCTCATTGTCTTTTCTTTTTCTTTTTAACCGGCCTCTTTCTCAATAATACATATGTCACGCCAGGTCCTCCATCCCATGACGGCGCACTGCAGTAGGCAAGGATATAGCGCCGAAATCTGCCTCTGTTCAGAAAATGCTTAACCGTCTCCTTAAGGATGGGCTTCCCGGGAGACGACTTTCCCCTGCCATGTATGTATGCGATGCATCGCCTGTTGCTCATAATAGAATCTGCCATGAATCCATCGCATACATTCAAGGCCTCGTCTGCTGTGAGACCATGAAGTTCACAATATGCCTGGATCGCAAAGCCGCCGGACCTGAGCCTTTTCAGCAGCCGCCTGTCAGAATTTATGGGTGGCCCATCCATGTATTCCGGTGTCTTTTCCACTGGCAGGGGCCTTTTGCCCTGGATAAGCTCGTTCAGCTCCCGAATGGCCTCGGCGGTTTCATCATCCTGCAAGGCAGAAGATGCGGATGCATTCATGCCTGGTTTGGGTGCGGGCAGACGGTTTTCATTTTCCAGGGGTTTTACTCCCTCCATGGCCTTCAGGAAGAGAATAGAATCTGTTTCAATTTCTGTTTCAATTACGGTATTTTCAGAATGACCGGAGACTGTTTTCTCCTGATGCCGGGCTTTCTCTGCCCTGCCCCTGTGCCTGTTTCCCGGGGCAGAAATCATCTTCCCGAGATCCTGGAACGGCCTGGAGGTTAAGGTGTTATCGTTATTGTTTTTGCGGACTGCTGTCATGATGTTTCATCAGTGGACTGTCACCTTTCAATCGTCATAAATTTGTGTGCATATAGAAAAATATCAACGCAGATGAGTTTGCTAAAATCAGGTGCAGTGATTAGAATTTCTCCTGAAATGCAGGATGTGTCGTCATAATATTTTCTCCAGCCAGAGGTGTAAACATGAAACTATAATCAATCATGGGATAAACCGCTTCTGTTTTTCGCTAACTGCCTACTGCCGCAGGATACTGCAGGCGAGTATTAAAGACAGGCCATATAAATTTTTTGCTGCCTGGCAAAATTTTCAGGAGGTAAAATAAAATGAAAAGAGAATATTCCAGGGATTTTGAAAAGGCCCTTGAAATCGGGCGTCCTCCCAACATAACCAGACTTTTCCCCAACTCCAAGGCGCTCATAGTGAGCGGAAAGGTGATAGACAGGGCACTTCTCAAGAAAGGAAAGGCCATGACTATTGCCGCTAATGCAAGAAATCATATCATCGTGAGGGGTGTGCTGGCTGCTGCCCAGAGGGCCAATGCAGCCATAATCATGGAGATAGCACGTTCCGAAGGTGGCGCTAATGCATATTGTGCTACCAGCTATTGGAACCTTGCAAGGCAGGTGGACCAGGTATGCAACGAGCTGGGCATAACTGTGCCCGTTGCCATACATGCAGACCATTACGGCATAAAGAAGAAGGAAGACATAGCCCCCGCCAAGGTAGAAATCCCCACGATATTTGAGGCGGGCATGACATCTATCGCTATAGATGCCTCTCACCTGCCTGATGATGAAAATCTCCTGGCAAACCTGGAGCTCAATCCGTTTATCCCAGGCTGGGCAGGCCTTGAGACAGAGGTGGGCGAGATCAAGGGCAAAGAGGGGCTTTCTACAGTGGAGGAGGCGCTGTTTTTAATCAGGGGCCTGAATGCCCACGGCATATTCCCGGACTGGATAGCCCTGAACAATGGCACGACCCATGGCATCCAGGCAAGTGATCAGGGTATCCAAGTGGATCTTACCGCTGAGATACACGAGGCCCTTGCCCCATACAAGGTATCAGGAGCCCAACATGGAACTTCTGGAAACAATTCTGACAGGCTAAGACAGATAGCCGAAAAGACCAGGACCACCAAGGCCAATGTAGCCACTGCCCTCCAGATGATTTCGTGGGGCGTAAAGGTAGATGACTACGGCAATGCCGAAGTGGATGACAACGGTGAATTCATAAAGCTGGAAGGCCATGGCGTGACAGAGGAGCTATGGGCCGAGATGAAGGCCTATGCCGAGAAACAGGGCTGGAAAGGCGGAAACTATAAGAAACTCAACCTGCCCTTTGAGAACAAGATCATGGGCCAGCCCAGGGAGATCAGGGAACGAATGGCAAAGGCCGTGGAAGATTTTGTCTATGAGCTGCTTGTCAGCGTATTTAATGCCGGGGACACGGCTCAGCTTGCTGTGGAGACTGTTCTCGAGGCCGGATCATATGATATAGCCCCTAAGGGCACAAAAATTGAAGATCCTGACGAATGGACCGAGGAGAAGATAAGGCAGAAGGCAGCTGCATTCACCAGGTCCAAGGGACCATCCGGTGATTTTGATGATTAGTCCATGCAGCTTGTACCCCTGTCTGCATGAGAGCCTAACCATCTGAAGAATGAGAATTATAGCAGGGCGTCTGCGTGGCCGGCGTCTTTCCTGTCTGCGGGGAAGGCGGGTGCGTCCTACATCGGACAGGGTCAGGGAGGCCCTGTTTCAGTGTCTTCAGTCGCGCTATGGAGTGGTGTGGGAAGATGTTGTGGCAATGGATTTTTTTGCAGGTTCAGGCGCCATGGGTATCGAGGCCCTGTCCAGAGGCGCATGTGCGGCTGCCTTCGTTGAATCTGATAGAAATGTCTTTTCCACGCTGAAGAAAAATGTGGATACATGTGGCTTGGCAGACAGGGCCAGCCTGTTTCTCTGTGATGTGTTCAAGGGTATTGCCAGAGATCTGTTCAGGAAGGCCGGGTATCCACCAGTGACACTGCTGTTTGCCGATCCTCCTTATGGAAAAGGTCTTTCTGCCAGGTTTCTGCAGGCCGTTTCCAGCAAAGGTTCCTTTCTTGCCCAGGAGGGCATGCTGCTGGTGGAAGACAGGAAGAATGTTGTGCTGGATAGCGCATTGCGTGGCAGGGAGGTGGATCTTGAACTTAAGGAAGTCAGGGTTTACGGTGATACTTCTTTGTTCATCTATTTCTTCAGGAAACGTTCGGGTGAGTATTCTATGGATTCTCCAGGGCAGTCATGTCAAAAATAATAATCTACCCAGGTACATTTGACCCTGTTACCTATGGCCATCTGGATCTCATAAACAGGGCATTGAGGATATTTGACAAGGTTATAGTTGCCGTTGGCCAGAATCCTGCAAAGGCCCCTCTTTTTTCCATTGAAGAAAGGCTCCAGATGATAAGGGAATCCATCTCGTCAGACAAGGACGTGGAAGTCGAAAGTTTTAACTGCCTGCTGGTGGATTTTGCCCGTTCTCATAACGCCTGCGCCATCTTGAGGGGGCTCAGGGCCGTGTCTGATTTTGAATTCGAACTTCAGCGGGCCATAATGAACAGGAAACTGGACAGGACCGTAGAAACAGTCTTTCTCATGACCGGCTTCAGGTGGATATATATCAGCTCAACTATAGTAAAAGAGGCGGCCCAGTTTGGAGGCAGCCTGGATGGACTGGTGCCGCCGCATGTGGAAGAGGCCATGAGGAAAAAATTTTTCCCTGATAGTGCCTGATGCAAGGCCGGGTCCTGTCTGTAGTTAGAGCAGGCCCTCTGACTTTTCTCCAAAGACCTCGGCGCTGAACACCAGGATCTGGGTCTCCGGTGACTTCCAGCAGCCGGGCATCATTCCAGCCTTGAGGCATGTCTGGTCCAGAAATGTGTATCTGTCCCATCCATGTTCAGTGGCTACCTGTGGTAAAAGCACCCCCCGGTAGGGTCCATTTATGATATAGATACCGTGTTTACCAACCTCTATTTCCTCCACGCTTGATATTGGCTCAAGGGGAGTGAGGGCGGATATCTCGATGTCTATTTCAGACAGCTCCCTGGCTTCAAGGGGACGGAAGCGCGGATCGTTGAAGGCCGCAGCCAGTGCCATGTCAGCAACGGTCTCATAAAGGGGCTTCTGGGACACGAAATTCCCTATGCATCCTCTTAGTTGACCGTGTTCGTGCAACGTGACAAAGGCTCCTCTTTTCTCCATGAGGGCTGGGCTTGAAATGCTGGGCAGCTCCAGGGCTTTTCCATTGAGTGCAGCCTCAATGGAAGCCCTTGCTATCTTCAAAAGCGTGATTCGTTCTTCTCTGCTGAGGGCCATGACTTGCCTCCTGAATCGCGGAATTTTGTTCAACCTTGGGTTGATTCCGGTTTTAAAGTCTCCAGTACCTGATATTCTGTTCAGGGAAATCTTCCCTGGCGAACATGCTTTTTACGTCAATGATCACCCCCTTGTCAGGGGTAAGCATGTTTTTCACAATTTCAGGTCCCTTTTCAATATAATCATCATGGGCCACGGCCAAAACCACTGCATCTGAATTTGATGGAACTTCCGATAGCAGCTTGATGCCGTAAACTGACTGTGCCTCAGCAGGCTCTGCCACCGGATCGTGTACCAGGGGGTCTATCCCGTATTCCCTGAGTTCGTGGATGATGTCTATCACCCTGGTATTTCTGATGTCAGGGCAGTTCTCCTTGAAGGTGAGCCCTAAAATCAGGACCCTTGCGCCCTGCACCCTGATGCCGGCATGGATCATCTCCTTGACGGTCCTCTGGGCAATGTATGCGCCCATGGAATCGTTGATCCTCCGGCCTGCCAGGATGACCTCGGGCCTGTAGCCTGTCTGTTGGGCGCAGTATGTCAGGTAGTAGGGATCGACTCCGATGCAGTGCCCCCCAACCAGGCCCGGACGGAAAGGGAGAAAGTTCCACTTGGTTCCGGCTGCCTCCAGAACGGCCTTGGTGTCTATCCCCAGGCGATTAAAGATTATGGCAAGCTCGTTCATCAGGGCTATGTTCAGGTCCCTCTGGGTGTTTTCAATTACCTTGGCAGCCTCAGCCACCTTTATGTTTTTTACCCTGTATGTGCCTGCATCCACGACTTTTTCATAGGTGGATGCGATCTCTTCCAGGGTCAGCTCGTCCTGGGCTGCCACTACTTTCACGATCTTCTTGAGCGTATGTTCCCTGTCACCTGGATTGATCCTCTCAGGAGAGTAGCCGATCCTGAAATCGCGCCCGCATTTCAGCCCGGAGGCATGTTCGAGAATGGGGACGCAGACATCTTCAGTTACACCTGGATAAACCGTGGATTCGTAAACCACGATGGTGCCTGGAGCAAGAGAATGCCCAACGATTTCGCTGGCGGATTCCACGTGCTTGAGATCCGGCAGGTGGCTGTTGTTTATCGGTGTAGGCACTGCCACGATGATCATGTTCGCACGTCCCAGTTCCTGGGGATCTGTTGTAAAATTGACGTGTTTTGCCCTGGAAAATTCCTCCGGCGTCACCTCTCCTGTGGGATCAATGCCTTTCTTGAAATTCTCAATCTTTTCACCAGAAATATCAAAGCCGACACAGGGCATCTTTTCCCCGAATGCCACGGCCAGGGGCAGGCCAACGTATCCAAGTCCGACGACTGCTACCGAGCTTACCGACATTGTATGTTCTTCCTCCAGTTTCTGAGAATTGCTGTTATTGCTGACTATTGAGAGTAATGGGCAGCGCTGCTGCTCCGGGATCGGTTATGTTCAGACTACTACTATAAACCAATCGGAACAATTTGATTTTTTTGTCACTGCTGCAGAGTAGGGTTAGACTTGTGATTTGTGAATAATTTGATTTAAAATAAGACTCGTGATATGCTTGGAAAAACAATAAAAAAACAATAAAAGGAGGGGTTCTCAATGAGAACAGCAAGGATGTTTCGGGAATGTTTATGGTTCCTGGTTTTCTGTCTTGTGCAGGTAGTGATGTTAGGTGGCGTTGTCAATGTGTCAGCGGCGCCGCCAGTGATTATAGATCCCGGTATTCAGCCGGTAGTGATAAACCCCTATCCCTGGGTGGAGGGGGCGATTATCGTGCAGAATGTCACGGATAACGACGTGGATGATACTAATCCGTCCCTTAATAACGGCTATGCCTTCTGGTACCACGAGGGCTCCAATGATGAAATATACATGTGGGATACCAGTAAGCCGGGTTCTTCAGCCGCCAAGGTGACGACAGGCAACCCTTCGGGTGTTATATCCTCTTACGGAAATGCAGTGGCCTTTGGATTCGGTACTGCTTATTACTGGAAAGAAGGAAAAGGTTTATCACTTGTGGCGAAAAATACCATTGGATTGTCACTTTATGACGATACCATTGCCTACAGCCAGTTAGCTGGCAGTGGCGGTTTTGATATAATTGTCAGAAAGGGTTTTTCAGAAACCAATCTTACCAACAATTCAGCGTTTGATTTCTGGCCCTCTCTGTATGACAATACGGTGGCCTGGCATGGGAACGAGGATGGAGATTTCGATATATATTACTATGATGGGAATCACATATACAAGATAACAAACAATGACAATCTTGATGGTTATCCTTCCCTGTACGATGGAGCCATTGCCTGGCAGGGCTCTGATGGCGATGATTACGAGATATATTACTGGGACGGCACCACCATAACCCAGTTGACCAACGATACGGATGGCACCCCTGATTTATCTCCAAGCCTCTACAATGGCAAGATCGCCTGGGCGAGAAAGATGCCCAAGAGCTGGGAGATATTTTACTGGAACGGGAGCTCTATCATCAGGGTCACCAACAACGATCAGGATGACAAGAATCCCAGGCTGTATAATGGTGCCATTATATGGCAGCATTACGATGGCCATGATTGGGAAATCCAGTATGCTGAAGTGGATGTGCCCAAGGCTCCCACTGTCTCAACCCTTGCCGCCGACAACATAACCCAGAATGCCGCCACTATAAACGGCAAGGTAAATCCCAACGGCCAGGTTGCAACCTACCATTTTGACTGGGGAACTTCCACTTCCTATAACAGGGTAACGCCGGACAAGAGCGCAGGCTCCGGGACATCCTCTGTGGATGTAAGCGAGGGATTGACCAACCTTGATCCTGGAACCACCTACCACTACAGGCTTGTTGCTGTCAGCCCGGCAGGCACATCCACCGGCCAGGACAATACCTTTACCACGGAGCAGGTGAATATAATTGCTCCTTCTGTGGTAACAGGCAATGCAGATGATGTAACTGCAAACAGTGCAAAGCTCAGGGGAACCGTTAACCCCTCAGGCGCAGATACCCGGTACCATTTTGATTACGGCACGGACAGCGCCAATTATACATCTCATACACCCTGGGTAAACGCGGGAAACGGTTCTTCCGGGATTCCCGTCAGCATGGATGTCAACGGTCTTGACCCGGAGACCACCTATTACTTCAGGCTGGTGGCCGAGAATTCCGGAGGGCTTACCAGGGGGAATGACAACAGTTTTGAAACCCAGCCCGAAGACGATCCCATGGCTGATACTGCCAGGCGTTTTACCGGATGGTGGTATAATTCCGCTGAGCCAGGTACCGGGCTTGCCATCCAGATAAAGGGCAGCAACATATTCGTGGCCTGGTTTGTGTATGATGAAGCAGGTCGCACTTGCTGGTACGCATCAGGTGGCCCAATGACTAATGATACCACCTATACTGGCAATTTGATGCAGTGGACCGGGTGGCCATGGGGAGAGCCCTATGTTCACCCCACAGGTAGCGTTGTGGGCACCATGACCCTGATATTCAACAAGGCTGTCAATGACAGCATTATCTTCAATGCAAGCGTAAACGGGAAAACTGCCAGCGGCACAATGACCAGTTTCATGAAAGATTTTGCTCCCGGCGACAAGGATTCCAGGGACCTGACCGGATGGTGGTGGGATTCGGATTACGACGGCATGGGATTTTTCCTTGATGCCCGCGGAGGCAAGATGGCCATGGTATGGTATAATTACCGGGCTGATAACAGCCCCAGGTGGTGGACATCCAATGGCCCGTTTGCCGATGGTAGCACCAGCTATGCCGGTTCTCTCGATGGCTGGCAGGGTGGCCAGGCTCCTGGCGGCAGTTACCAGGCCCCTGTTATGCTTCCTGGTGAAGGCGGTGATATGACCATAAACTTCACGGATGCCGATCACGCGGTTCTGACTGTTGGTGGTACAACCGTGCACCTGGAGAGGTTCAGTTTCTGAGGCTTTTTATATAAATATGGATATTGACTTCAAAAACGGGGCTGCAAATGCCCCGTTTTTGTTTTAGAATTATAATCTGAAGAGACTAATAGAGAGTTTGCAGCTAACGAGGTGCTATCATGAGATGCGTATTTTTCAGTACAATGGTTGTCTTGCTGATGCTCCTGCTCAATGCAGGCATATCCGCTGCGTCTGTGGCAGACATGAATGGCATGTGGTGGGACCCGGGCAAGCCCGGCATGGGGATTTACCTGGCTGTAAATGCCGATACAGGTGCAGTGTGCGGTTCCTGGTATCTGTATGATAAAAGGGGCAATCCCCAGTGGGTAACCTTTATGGGTTCTTTTAATGGCAACCTGCTCAGCACGGGGCTTTACAGGTTTACCGGCCCTTCCATGGGAGATGCCTGGGATCACACAAAGATTTACAGTCAAAGGGTCGGGGAAGTGAGCATTGATTTTAGCGATTCTGCTCAATTGAACATGAGTTACACCATAGACGGGATTGCAGGCACCATGTCTCTTGTAAAGTTTTCTTCCGGTGAGTTTGCCTCCACGCTCTGGTGGGATATTCACAAGCAGGGGCAGGGTGTGTCCAGCTTTCATTTTACCAATCTCTATGGTCAGGATCAGCTTGGAATAGTCTGGTATGTTTACGATTCAGTTGGCAACTGTACATGGTATACAGCAATCGGAGACCCTTCAGCCACTGTTTTTGATGTGATGGCATTTACCGGGCCGCCGCCTGGAGATCCCTGGGATGGATCTCTTGTCAGGAGCTGGAAGGCCGGTACCGTGAGTGTGGATTTCAGCCAGGGCCATGGCTCGCCTGTTGATATCGAGTTTGTCATAGACGGCGTGAGCAGCAGTCTATCCCTGGAACCTTTTGTTTGCCCTGTCGCGGTTCCTCAGTAGGGAATGCCGGAAGATATTGCAGGCGTTCTCCTGAGCTGGATTTTGCAGCCAGGCCCTGCTAATCTGCCAGGGAGAGATATTGACGTAGTGGGTGGTTTTTTTGATGGATGTTGTCTTTTATCTTTTATCAGGTAATGGTCCCGATCGCTTATCGGGGCCATATCTCAGATCGGTTATTTGATGATGAAATCGGGATTCCTGGAACTTATTAACGAAAAGGTAGTCTTGGCTGACGGTGCCCTGGGCACCTTTTTTTATGAAAAAGGCGTGGATTTCGGTACTAAGACAGACCTCCTGAATATCACTGATCCCGATCTTGTGTACTCTGTGCACGAGGAATATATAAGAGCGGGAAGCCAGGTTATTGAGACCAACACCTTTGGCGCCGGCAGGTTCAGGCTTTCTGAACTGGGATCGAACATCTCCGTAGATCAGATAAATTTCGAAGGGGCGCGCCTGGCCTCCAAGGCTGCAGGCAGGGAAATTTTCGTGGCCGGGTCTGTTGGGCCGTCTGGCGTGGATTTCCCCCTGGATACGGATGAATACTCTCCCGGTCTGCTGAAGGATGCCTTCAGGCAGCAGATGTCCGCTCTTCTGGAAGGCGGTGCGGATTTCTTTATCCTGGAGACCTTTACATATCTGGACGAACTTCTGCTGGCCATCGAGGCTGCACGCGGGCTGGACCAGTCTGTGCCCATAGTTGCCCAGATGCTCTTTCCTGCGCACGGCAAGACCCCTCTCGGGCTTGATGCCGTGGACTGTGCCCTGGCAGCCCGCGAAAAGGGTTGTGATGTGTTCGGCAGCAACTGTGGCAGAGGAGTAAAGGCCATGCTGCAGGCGGTTGAGCGGCTTTCAGAGATTCGCGGCCGGATGCCTATTTCCGCTTTTCCCAATGCAGGCATTCCTGAAGTCATAGACTGCCGCATGGTATATTCAACCCCGCCTTCCTATATGGCTGAGAAGGTTGAAGAAATGGTAAAGGCAGGCGTACGGCTTGTTGGTGGCTGTTGCGGAACCACGCCTGCTCATATAAAGGAATTCCAGAAGCGCCTGCACCTGAAGCGTTCATCAGTACGGCCGGTCAGCCCACGTGCCTCGGTCGGCAGGGAGGCTGTTGCGCCCAGGGCTGCGGCAGGCCCGGGAGGCCTGCTGGCTTCCATGCCCAGGGACAGGCTGCCATTGTTCGTGGAGCTGGACCCACCGCCTCATCTGGATATCGGGAACGTGCTCCAGGGTGCAGAAACACTGGCAGGCGCAGGGGCAAGCTGTATCACTCTGGCCGAGAATCCCCTGGCAGTGCTCAGGGCGGACAATCTGTCCCTGGCCCACATTATCAAGGAGCGTTTCGGCATTGAAACAGTGCTCCATCTTACATGCAGGGACAGGAACGTCCTGGGGCTGCAGGCACAGGTTATGGGAGCCCATTTTCTCGGGATCAGAGGCATACTTGCAATAACCGGAGATCCTGCATCTTCCAGTGACCAGCCAGGGGCAGGCGGCGTATTCGATATCAATTCATACGGGTTGGTCAGGATGATATCCGGGTTTAACCGGGGTGTGAACATGGCAGGCCGCGATATGAAGGCTGCCACTGATTTTTCCATTGGAGTCGCCTTCAGTTTCAAGCCCAGGAATCCCGGGCTCCAGTTGCGCAGGCTTGAAAAAAAGGCTTCCCTTGGCGCGCATTTTGTCATGACACAGCCTGTATTTGATGCAAGGGCTATCGAGTCCATGATGGAGCTGACCTCCCATCTGGACCTTCTTATACTGCCCGGGCTTTTTCCACTTATTTCAGCTCGCAATGCAGATTTCCTGCACCATGAGCTGCCTGGCATCAGCATCCCGGCTGCCATCAGGGAGAGGCTGCACAGATACGATAAGGTGGAGGACCAGAGGAAGGCCGGTATTGAGATTACCAGGGAACTGATAGAGAGAGTTGCGTCTTTTGTGGACGGTCTCTATATCATCAGCCCGCTGAACAAGTGGGAGGTCCCTGTTGGCCTGGTTCACATGGTCAGGGAGGCAGGGTGGAAAGGCTCCGGCAAACTGTCAAGGCTTACTGGAGATAACGCGTGAAGGGTTTCTTTCACCTCTTGTCCTCCAGACAGTTCAAGGAACTTCTTCTTGATTTTCAGCCTGTGGGTACCGAAGATGTCTCCCTGGATTCTGCCCTTTGTCGGGTAGCTGCCGAAGACATTCATGCTCCAGAAGATCTGCCGCCTTTTTCCCGTTCCACCATGGACGGTTTTGCCGTCAGGGCCAGGGACTGTTTCGGTGCCAGTGAATCGGAGCCATCCCTGCTTTCAGTAATCGGGGATATCCGCATGGGCACCGTGCCAGAAGGCCTTGCCATAGGGCCTGGCCAGGCCGCCAGGATATGGACTGGAGGCATGCTGCCCCCTGGCGCAGACGCAGTGGTGATGCTGGAATACGTGCGCGAGATTGCCCCCGGCGTGATAGAGACCTTCAGGGCCGTGGCCCCTGGTGAGAATGTCATAGAAAAAGGCCAGGACTGCCAGGCAGACGCCCTGGTTGTCAGGGCCGGGAGCAGGTTGCGGCCCCAGGAGCTTGGGGTGCTGGCAGGCCTGGGTATCACGGAAGTCCGGGTTAGAAAGCGTCCCCTGGTGGCCATTATAAGCACGGGAGATGAACTGGTTCCCATAGAACAATCCCCTTCTCCCGGCAAGATAAGGGACATAAATTCAACCACATTGTCTGCCCTGGCGCAGGAGGATCGCTGCGGGGTAGTCAGAATGGGCATCGTGGATGATTCCCTTGATCACATGCTCAATGCCTGTGCTCAGGCCCTGGATAAAGGTGCCGATGTTGTCCTGGTATCAGGAGGCAGCTCGGTTGGAAACAGAGACTTTACTCTCAGGGTTTTCGAGTCCATTGCCGGGTGCCGGGTGCTTGCCCATGGTGTTGCCGTAAGGCCGGGGAAGCCCACGCTGTTGGCACGTACTGGCAACAGGGCACTGTTTGGCCTGCCCGGTCACGTGGCATCAGCCATGGTGGTTTACCAGGTCTTTGTGCGCTATCTGCTGTCAGTGCTTCAGGGCACAGACCCTGAAAAAGGCTCGCTGCGTATTATGGCCCAATGTGCTGAGCCATTCCCATCTGCAACAGGCAGGGAGGACTATGTCCGTGTAGCCCTGGATCGTTCTGCTTTTGAAACAGGTGGCAGTGGCATTACATGTCCTGCGGCCAGGCCGGTGCATGGTAAGTCCGGCCTGATTTCCACCTTGGTAAAATCAGACGGTCTTCTGGTAATCCCCAGGGATTCCGAGGGGTTGCATCGGGGAGAATATGCCGAGGTTATCATCTTCCAATGAAAAGAAAAGTATATCTGAAAATGAAGACCCTGCCCGAGGCAAGGAAAGCGCTTCTTTCCCTGTTTCCGGCCGGAGACCTGCTGGGAGAAGAAGAGATCGCAAGCAGGGCTGCGGCAGGCAGGGTGACTTCCCGGCCTGTCATTGCCAGGCTTTCGTCTCCGGGTGTTCATGCAGCTGCCATGGACGGCTATGCCCTGAAGGCCGAAGAGACTTTCAGTGCCAGGGATGACCGTCCCCTGAGATTGGAGATAGGGACACATGCCCTCCCCGTTAATACAGGCATGCCGCTTCCAGATGCCATGAACGCAGTGGTAATGGTGGAGCATGTAGTGGAGGAGAATGGCGACACCATTATTTTGCGGGCCCCTGTGTTTCCATGGCAGAATGTCAGAAAGATCGGGGAGGACATAGTAGCCACGGAACAGGTGTTTCCCAGCAATCATCTTCTCGCCCCCTATGATCTTGGCGCACTGCTGGCAAGCGGCAATCCCAGGATCATGGTATGGAAAAGGCCTCTTGTGGAGATCATTCCTACCGGCTCAGAGCTGGTGGACATGGAAGGGATGAACCTGGAACAGTTGTCACGGGGCACCGTCTCTGAATCCAATTCCGCCATTCTTGCCGCCATGTCCAGGGCAGCCGGGGCAGTTGCACGGGTACGTGGAATAGTGCCTGATGACTACGAAAAGATAAGACAGGCAGTTGTGGATGCAGTAAACAGCGATGTCCATTGCATCGTGGTGAATGCAGGTTCCTCTGCAGGCAGCGCGGATTTTACCGTGCGGGTGGTGGAAGAGCTGGGCACCGTACTGGTGCACGGCGTCACCATGATGCCGGGGAAGCCGGTTATCCTCGGTGTCGTTTCAGAAAAGCCGGTGATCGGCATACCGGGCTACCCTGTTTCTGCCATAGTCGCCTTTGAACAGCTTGTTGTGCCATTGCTCTGCAGGCTGCAGGCAAGGCCTGAGCCTTCACCCCGCAAGGTCAGGGCGAGGCTCGCGACTGCAATGCCGTCCCGTGCAGGCATGGAGGAATTTCGCAGGGTCATTGCCGGCAAGATAGGAGACAGGCTTGTGGCCAGCCCTGTAAAGAAGGGTGCAGGTTCCATATCTACTGTTACAAAGGCGAATGCCATCTTGCGTATCCCCTTGGAATCAGAAGGCTTCGAGGAGGGCAGGTCCGTGGAGCTGGAGCTGTTGCGTCCGGAGCAGGACCTGGAAAAGACCTTGATATGCATAGGCAGCCATGATCTCACCCTGGATCTGATAGCAGATAGGTTCAAACGTCAGTCTCCATCGTTCCAGATGGCATCAAGCCATGTTGGCAGCCTTGGAGGCCTGGTTGCAGTATCAAAGGGCCTTGCGCACATGGCAGGCACCCATCTTCTGGACCCGGAAGACGGTACATACAATGAATCTTATGTAGAGAGGTTTGTGACAGGCAGAGAAGTGTTCCTTGTAAATCTTGTTTTTCGCCAGCAGGGCTTGATGGTTGCCCCAGGAAACCCTGTGAATATCAAGTCAATAGAAGATCTGGCCAGGTCAGACCTTGTCTTTGTGAACCGGCAGCCAGGATCTGGAACCAGGGTGCTTCTGGACTATGAACTTCAAAAGGCAGGCATTGATCCAGGTGATATATCCGGCTATGAAAATGAAGAGTACACACACATGGCAGTGGCTGTCAGCGTTCTCAGCGGAAAGGCCCATGCCGGCCTGGGTATCCTGTCGGCTGCCAGGGCCCTGGGCCTGGATTTTATCCCTGTCTGCGAAGAGAGGTATGATCTGTTGGTGCCGCGTGACTGCCAGGACCATCCGGTGGTCAGCATGGCCCTGGACTGCATCTGCCATGCGGACTTCAAGAGAGACGTAGAGGCCCTGGGCGGGTACAGCACCAGGGAGACAGGCAGAGTAGTATGGCAGGGTTGATTACAGCATTCTTCAGTAATGCCTGCATCTGGTCATGTCAGGCTGCAATGTTATGTCTGTGTGTGCTTGTTGCATGGCCAGGGATATGCCGTGCAGGGCATGGATGCCTTTCCTGTCACGCAGGCATAGAGCCGATCTCTTCTCTTTCTCCCATGAAGGAACTTGCATGTCAGTTCTGCCACCGCGGTCATCCTGAAGCCGCTTCCAGGGAGGATGCACACAGTGGCATGTGGGCAAATCCGTCGGATTACAGGGTGGCTGACAAGACCTGTGGGCAGTGTCATGCAGAGATACTGGCCCGTTCACGCAAGTCTCTCCATGCCACAAGCGCTGGCATAATCAGCGCAACCCGTTATACTTGGGCTGCCCAGAAGACAAAAAATGCACTTTATGCAAATTATGCGGTAAGAGACAAGGATGGAGACGTTCCTGCTGATCGCGGTGCGCTGCCGCGCCTGGACAGCCTGCCTTCCTATAGGCCTTCGGTCTCTGCCGGTCCATTTAACAGCCCGGCTGACGATTACCTGAGAGAGGAATGCCTGAGGTGTCACCTGTACAGTTATGGCATGGAGCGCCCAGGGGATTTCCGCTCCAGCGGCTGCGCTGCATGTCACATGCCCTATGGCGATGATGGCAGGTACAAAGGCAATGACAGGGCCGTGTCGCTGCATGGCAGAGTTGCCGGTTCCATGCGCGGATGGCCCATTAAGCACAGGCTGACCAGGATCATCCCCCCAGCGCAATGCATACATTGTCATAACAGGGGTGGGCGCACGGGAGTTAGTTTCATAGGTACCATGGAATCAGATGGTTATGGCTCTCCATGGTCAGGCAGGCCAGGTAAGAAAGGCGCTGTAAAGCTGCATGGAAAAGACTACAATCATCTCCAGCCTGATGTACATTTTGAAAAGGGCCTTTACTGCGTGGATTGCCACACCGAGCAGGACTGTCATGGAGACGGGAACATCTACAGCAAGAAAGAACAGGCAGTGGAAATAGAGTGCCAGGACTGCCATGGCACTGCCACCCGTGCAACAACCCTGAAGACTTCCTGGGGCAATCCCATTGACCGTTTGCAGCATGAAGGCTCAAAGGTGGTGCTTGTTTCTGTTACGGGTGAGAGGCATCCGGTGCCGCAGGTAAAGACAATAATCGAGAATGGCCCAGGTTCAGCCAGGGCTGCAATGGGCATCTCCGGCCACATGCAGGCGCTTGAGTGTTATGCCTGTCATTCCAGGTGGGCGCCCCAGTGTTACGGCTGTCATGCCCAGCAGGACTGTACCACGAGGTCCCATGACTGGTTGCAGAATGATAATGTTCCGGACGAAACCATGGCGGGCAGAGCGGTCAATGCAAAGAAGGCTTGCTGTAAGTGGCGAGAGACCAGATCTTACCTGCGCTGGGAGAGCCCGGCCCTGGGTATCAATGCAGAGGGCAGAGTTTCCCCGTTTATACCTGGCTGTCAGGTCTTTTTTACAGGCATAGGGCCGGATGGCAGGACAGTGGCGCTCAACAAGGTCTTTACCACCTATGACGGCCTGTCTGGGATAGCCACCAATCCCATCCAGCCGCACACCGTGAGCGCCAGGGCCAGGTCATGCCAGGACTGCCATGCAAACCCCAAGGCCTTGGGGCTTGGCACCGGTATATACAGGCCCAAGGCCAACGGCCTCGGCATCACGTTTGAGTTAGAGAGGATCGTTAGTGATAACGGCACCCAGATCCAGGCTACAAGCCATGACAGGGCCCGTCCCTTTAGCAGGGAAGAGCTCCAGCGCATACGCCGCATAGGCACATGTGTTTCCTGTCATGCCCGTACTGCTGACAAAGCGTTTTGGGACAGGGTAAAAGATACCTGTGGCATGGCAGGCAATGATACCGCCCACGGCCGAATATTGAGACAGCTGTTGGAATGCCCGCTTGCAGATAAGTGATTTCAAAGTAAAAATGGGTAAATTCTCAATAAATCCGCGCAGATTTTGATACAGTCTTATTTGCAAAAAGGCAAAATTGGACGAGGTTATGATTATGGCAGATATAGCTACTACAAAATTATCATCAAAGGGGCAGGTCGTCATCCCTGAGAATATAAGAAAAAAGTTAAAACTTGAGACAGGTGTCCAATTCGTAGTTCTCGGGGATAAAGATGTCGTAATTTTGAAAAAGATATCTCCTCCATCTATTGATGAATTTGATCATCTCATAAACAAGGCTCGGCAATCTTCAAAGGAGGTGGGCCTGAAAAAGTCTGATATTGAGGGAGCCATAAGAAAAGTAAGGTCACAATAGTGAGGGTGGTCATTGACACCAATGTCCTGATCTCTGGCATTTTCTTTTCTGGACTACCTGCTAAAATATTAGATCATTGGAAGAAGCGGGCCTTTTTGTCGGTTATTTCGGAACCGATAATCATTGAATATGTGAGAGTTGCAGAAGAGATCAGTCGAAAGTTTCCTCTGATTAAAATCGCTGAGATTTTAGACCTGTTCATCTTGAATTCTGAGATTGTTGATACAAATGGAATTGAAATCAAGGAATGTGAAGATCCAGATGACGACAAATTTCTGGAATGTGCCATAGCTGGCGGTTGCCAGATAATTGTCAGTGGTGACAAATACTTGCTGAATATAGCGAAATATCAGGAAGTTAAGATTTTAAAACCCAGAAATTTTCTGGATCAGTATGTAAGCCGTAGAAAATAGAAGCGAGCCATGGGCTCAAGCCGACCGCCAAACCGCTTGACGCATTTTGTAAGGCCATGCCCCGCAACAGGTTCAGAGGGATTTTGAAGGTTGGTTGCACCGCTGTATTGGCGGCTATTTAGCCTTACCGTTGTGTTGATCTTTTAGTGAGATTATGAATCCAGGTAGTATTTAAAAAGGTTATATGGATTTTCCTTTTTGCGCTAAGAACCAGGGAAATGAAACCGTATTAATGAAAGTAAAACAAAGATGTTCGGCTATTTGTTTCTGTTCAAGGATGTTTCCCTGAGCTTTCTATAGCTGCTTATCAATTTCCAGCTTTTGGAATTGTAAATGGTGTTCAGCTCTTGTTGAAGTTGCCGGACTTGGTTTAATGCATCGGCCAATCTGCTCTCCAGTGCCTGCCTTTCCTGTTGTCTTGCCCGCTTTTCCTGTTCCAGTGCTTCTGTCAATGCCAGTTTGTCATCTAATGCCTTTTCGAGTTCCCTGTGAACTTCGTTGAGCCAGTATCCCTGTCTCTGCTGTTCATACAGTTTTTCTATGGTCCTCTGCGAGGATTCCAGGGCCCTGTTCAGATCTTGAAATCGCTGGTTGTAAAATTCCACGAACCTGCTGGAAAAATTCATCATGACCCTGTTGAACAGGTCTTTACAGGCCTTGGCCTGCCTCTGCACATTGAATTGTTCTTGCACGAGTTTTCTGCCCGTGATACCAGCCTTTTGCCACTTCTCGGGATCTGAACAGAATGCCAGCATTGCACTTGCAAGGTCTGTTATCATCGGGTCAGCATCCATCATGCAGTATCTTTCCATAAAGTCCCCGCCCAGTTCAGGCACCATTCCAAACGGGCGTGGCAGCAATATGCCCAGTTTCTGGCGTGCCATGACCGTCCTTGCTCCTGCCAGATCTGTCATTATCAGCGGAAGTCCGGCGAACATGGCCTCCATCATGGAGATGCTCCATCCTTCTATCACAGACGGCAACACAAAGGCATTTGCAGAGAAATACCAGGAAGCTGGATCAGGATCAAACTCCCTGATTATAACGTTTTGATCCAGCCCGCGGTCATGTATGAGATTGTCAAGGTAGGCACAGAAGGCTTCGTCCACCTTTTCTCCAACGAGTATCGCCTTGGCCTGCGGGCATTGCTTTAATACTTCAGGCATCGCCCTGACAATGCGGTCCTGTCCCTTGACCCGGCTGATGCTTGCGATACACAGGTAAATATAATCCCGGCTGGAAAGCCCGGCCTCTTTTCTCATATCCCTGGCCGATTGCTGTTTTTTTTGCCAGCCAGCCACGTCCAGGCCATTGGGGATCACGGTAATTTTTTCAGCCTTGATATTGAACCTGGATACCAGGTAGTCCCTGGCATCCGTGGATACTGCTATATAGTGGGAGACCAATGGGTCGGTTTCCCTGATACCCTCCGTAATGCCAGCGGGCAGCCATGAGTATATATTGTGGATGGTGGATACAAATGGTATGGCCTGCTCCAGGCATATCGATGCCCCGAAGGCGGAATAGTGGGCATTCACGAGCCTTATGCCAGCGTCTCTGATTATATTCCTGTATGCATCTGCCTTGCCGTTCGGCGGGAGAATTTCCACCCTTATGCCCTTTTTCATGAGCCTGTCGGCTGTGAGCCCGCCTTTTTCGACACAGGTGACAGTTACCGGGGTGCCTATGTCTGCAAGTGATAGTGCCAGGTCGTGGACAACCTGCTCAAGGCCGCCTGAATCCAGGCTGTTGACCTCTATCATAACAGCAGGGGGCTGATCGCTGTTCAGTATGCAGGGGCTGACCTTTTCCAGCAACGGTGCCGGTATGTCAAGCTGTTTCCTCTGGCGCCATATCTGCGTGAATTTTTCATCAAATATCCCCCGGATCTCCTCAAAGTTTGGCGTTGGATTAACCGACAGGTGCTGGAACAGGTCTGCCCTGGCCAAGGCTATGAGTTCAGGTCTCCAGCCGTCCCACATGCTGGGATAAAGATCAGGGATGTCTATGAGTTTAGCAGCCCTTTCGAAGACCAGGCCTCGTTCAGCCTCGGTTTCTTCCGTGGCCTTGTAGGTCTGATTCCCGCCATGCCACCTGTAATATATGAGCTGGCGCGGCATGATCTTCATGTCATGGTTTTTGAGTATTCTGAACCACAGGTCATAATCCTGCATGTAGGTGATATTCTCAGCAAAACCTCCGGATGAGCGCACAATGTCAGTGCGAAGCAGCATGGAAGGGGCCGGCACGAAGTTTCGTTCCAGGAGTTTCAGCAGGAAGTCCGCCCTGGATTGCGGTTCATAGGAGAACCAGTGTTCCATGTGAGTATCATGGATGGGTTTGCCTTCCGCATCTATCAGGGTCTGGAGGCTTCCCACTCCTGCGAGTTCGGTGTGTTTTTGAAGGAAGTCCACTTGCAGCAGGAGTTTTTCAGGATAAAACATGTCATCGGACGGCAGGAATCCAAAGTATTCACCCTGGGCCATCTCCAGGCCCTGGTTAAGTGTAGGGCTTAGCCCCTGGTTTTCCTGGTGGATGATCTTTATCCTGTCATGGCCAGAGAAGCCGTCCACTATCTTCCCTGTTCTGTCAGTGGAACCATCGTCTATGATGATTAATTCCCAGTTTTTATAGACCTGTGACAGGACGCTTTTAACAGAGTCGGCAACAAAGCGTTCGTGATTATAGGCTGGAATTACTATTGTAACCAGCGGCCCATTGCCGTTGCCTTTATGCTCACCCGTTCCCATGGTGCTGTGTGCGGAATTGTCAGTCATTTTTCTCACCTGGCTTACCGTTTCCGAGTTTTAGCCTGTTTCTGTAGTCCTGCGCCATTAGCTTGAGCAGGGCAATGTGCGCGGCTATATTGCAGCGCAGTTCCAGTTTTTTGAACGGGGTAAGCTTCAGGTATCCTGCAATGCCGCCCAGCCAACTTCCAGTTTTTTTAGCGGCAGCCCTGGCTCCAAGCCACCTTGGCATGTAGAGGTCGGTCTGGAGCCTGTAGTTGACCAGCAGGGCCGAGCGTATGGTTTTGCAGACGTGTTTTTTGGTGAACCTGTTCTTGTCCACCATGTGCCGTACCAGTGCAGCAGGGGCGATGCCAATCTTGTAGCCGAGGCGGTGAACCAGGCAGGCGGCAAGCAGTTCTTCTCCGCCTCCGAAATCGTTTCCCTTTCTGCCATAGCGGCACCTGAACCCGCCGATCTCCAGGAGCGCCTGCCGCCGTGCCGTCCAGTTGGCGCCCCAGGGAAATTCCCACCAGTTTTCTGTCCAGGTCAGGCTGTCAAAGCCGGGGTCAAAGTGGCTCCAGTATGGCAGTGCCTGGTCCTCCAGCCATTCCGGCCTCGGTTCGGGCACTTCGACCTGTATCCTTCCTCCCACGACGCCGGCTCCTGGTTCCTGACTGTATGCCTCATGTATGAAAGAGAGCCAGTCCTTTTCAGGCGCTGAATCGTCGTCCAGGAAACAGATCACCTCACCCCTGGCCTCGCTGATGCCTGCGTTTCTGGCATGGGACAGGCCCTTGAACGGGCAGACTACAAGGCGCAGGCGGTCCTCCCTGCCCTGGAATTCTTTCCTGCGGACTTTTTTTACCAGGCCTTCCACCTCTGCGCCGGATTGTGATCCAGGATCATTATTTACTACAATCACTTCGTATTTATCCTGGTCAAAATCCTGACGTGCAGCGCAGCGCAATGCCTTTTCCAGAATGTGAGTGCGCCTGTAGGTGCAGATTACCACGGAATAGGGAATATCGGACTGTTTTCTGGAGAATATTTCGTCTTCCAGTGCCTGGAACTGGAGTTTCCTGCACAGGATTTCGGCAGCGGCGGCCACGGTGCGGCAGTCCCTGGCACTGTACCAGCCCTGCCAAGGTTTCCCGCAGGTCACGAGATCCATGTCTTTATCCAGGGTTATGCACATATCCCAGTCCCCGTTTACCTGACCGGGAAGTTTTCCGGCAGCAATTACCAGGATCTTTGCGGAATTTGCAGGTATGGTAGCTGGCGGAGGAACAAGGTCTTCCGAATAGCGCTCGGCCACATGGACATAACAGCAGGGAAACCACAGGCGGGGCAGGCCTTCACCCTGCAGCGTGCCGGGAGACATTGCCAGGTCTCCTGCATCAAGGATTTGTTGTTCCATGTCTGTTGCAAGCCGCCTGCCTGCAACATCGGTTCCCTCAATCATCCACAGTACCGGCGTAAGGTTGAAATCACGTCTGAAATCGTCGAATACCATGAGGAATTCACGCTGTTCAAGGATCTGCAGCTCCTTTTCCCTGGATGTGAGTGAGCGGCCGTGGAGCCTGTATTCATAGACCGTGTCCGGGAAATCCGAGTGCTTTATCCTGAAAAACTCGTTGATCTGCATGAAATAGTCATAGTCCTCAATGGTAAATCTCCACCTGCTGTAGTCTCTCAGCAGCGCGCCCACCCTGTCCCTGTAGAGAAAGGCTGCTCCGATATACTGGTTTGGCCACGTGTTGAGCTCAGCCGTGTCTGCAGGAAGGTGTACGTGCTCGCTTCCTGCAGGCACCTGGTAGTTGCAGTACCATTCGGAGTCGCGAAGGGGCATGCCATCTTCGTCTATGATGTCCATGTTGGCATAAACCATGTCCCAGGATGGATGCCTGCGCAGGCAGTCCACCAGGAGTTCCATGCATTCCGGCTTTAGCCGGTTGTCATCGCTGGTCCAGGTGAGGTATTCGCCCCTGGCAAGCCTGAAGCCGCGGGACAGGCTTCGGGGCAGCTTGCGGTTTTCCTGGTGTATGACTTTTATCCTGGAGTCTGCCCCTGCGTATTTGTCTATTATCTCAGGGCTGGAGTCGCTTGAGCCATCATCTATAATGATGAGCTCGATATTGCGGTAGGTCTGTGCAAGTATGCTGTCTATGGCCTCGGCGAGATGGGCCTCGCCATTATAAACAGGCAGGACAATGGAAACCAGGCCTGGAACAGATGGGCATTTTAACCCGCCGAGGCCGGGCGGGCGCAGTGTATCCCTGGCCTTTTTATACCTGTCGAAGTAAAACTGGTACCAGTTCCTGATCACAGGTTCATTGTCATGTCCGAACATTGCCTGGAGAGATCGGCGGACCATGTTTTTAAACTGTCTCTCGTTTATCATTTCAGGTATGATGTATTTGTCCTGTTGATGATTGCGTACCTTGGCTGTCAGGATGGAAAACGTACTCATTGCAGACAGGAATATCAAGTAAATACAGGGCTGGATACGGTTTGGCCAGGTTTAAATAATGCAGAAAGACGGTAATGCTTCGCCACCTGTAAGGGATTTTCCAGGGATGATAGTCTATTATCCCCCTGTTGAATGGCAGGGGCTGTTCCAGCGGCCCCAGCACCTGGCCGTCCATCTTGCGCGGCAGTGCAGCAGCTTTTTCTATGTCCAGCCTGCTGGCCTGAGGAATCCCGCCCTGAGGGATATGGCCAGGTTGCGCAACCTGTTCTTCGTGCGCCGAGATGCTCAGGGGCGCAGTGTGGCTGGCAGCAACCTGCATGTCAAGCGCCTTCCTTTCCTGCCTTTTCACGGCCTGGCAGCGGTTGAGAAGTACAACAGCCTCGTTTTTTCCTGCTTTTTCCGCAGCAAGGCGGCAGCCTGTCCAGGAAAAAGGATACTCTGGACAGGTGCTCCCGCACCTTTCCTGAGGCATGCTGTCCGGGCCGCCAGGCCAGACCTCCTGGTCTTTGACTGGATGGATGACTATGCTCTGTTCAGGCATCTTCCCCGGGCCGTGGTGGAGATGCAGGACTGGCTGGTGAAAAGGGCCGACCTGGTATTTGCCAGTTCCGGAAGGCTGTTCCAGAGGGCTGTTGCCTTGAGAGGGGAGTATGGGGTCTCCCTGGCCCCGAACGGTGTTGACCTGGATCACTGGGCCAGGGCGTCTTTTCCCAGGCATGGCGGCAGGCAGCCCT
This sequence comes from Deltaproteobacteria bacterium, assembly GCA_026992735.1. Classification (GTDB taxonomy): domain Bacteria; phylum Desulfobacterota; class Dissulfuribacteria; order Dissulfuribacterales; family QOAL01; genus QOAL01. Next base: position 9,055 of record JALWYO010000017.1, on the reverse strand, counting down.
GGCCGCCGGGCCGGCCAGTAGTCGGGTATTTCGGGACCATTTCTCACTGGATGGATGCCAGGCTGGTGGAGCAGGTGGCCCGGCTGCTTCCAGGCTGCACATTTGTGTTTGTTGGGCCAAGAGATGATGCCGGCAGGATGGACCGAGTCTTTTGTCTTGACAATTGCCTGCATATCCCGGCAAGTTCATACGAAAAATTGCCGGGCATTGCCGGCGGATTTGACCTGTGCTGGCTGCCCTTCAGGGAAGACAGCGCCGTTCAGGCCGTAAACCCTGTAAAGATATACGAATACCTTGCCATGGGAAAACCGGTTGTCTCAATCCCCCTGCCTGATATCATGCAGTTCAGCAAGGTTGTTGCCTTTGCAAGGGGGGCGGCTTCCTTTGCCGCTGCCATTTCCAGGGCGCTTGCAAATGCCGGGAACAGCCATGCCGTCACGCAGCGGGTTGACGCAGTAAGGCCGTATAGCTGGCAGGCCATTGCTGGTGGTGTGGCGGAGGCCCTTGCGGCATTGGGATAATCCCGGATTATGCACTTCAAATGCCTGAAGAAAATAATTTATATGAATTATCAAATAGTTATCATGCATCTGTTACCGTTGGGTCTTCACCCAGAAGGTGAAGTTCAATCCATGATAAATCCTCAGGCATTTGAAGCCGCAAGGGGCTCGCAAGTTTGCCGAATCTGCTTTGTTATCGGGCAGTTGAAGTACCAAAGTACGTCTGCGTGCCCTCTGCCTCGCATCTTCGGCAAACTTGCGAGCTGCATAATCCGGGATTACGGCAGTGTTGTCCTTTGCCTGGTTGATTTTATTCACCCATGGCCATGAGGGGTCATATCTGGCCAGTGGAGCAGGATGCCCTTTTTATTATCTGTTTGATATCATGAGATTTTCATGTTTTCGTAAGTCTGGCACGCAAAATGCTTAAAAATTGGGTGCAAATCATTTGTTTTGCGGCAGGAGTTAATCTATTGAAACGGTTTGTTTTGTTAAACATAATAATAGTCCTGGTTATCACTGCTTGGCCCTTTGTCTCCGGTGCTTCCGAGTATTGTCCTGTGCCAGGGTATTCTGACAATGTGACTGTAGAGGCAGCCGAGGCTTGGCTCTTTGACTTTATCAACAGGATGAGGATGGAGCCTGAAACCGCCCTGCAGGAGATCGGGGTAAATGGAACCATAACGGTCCAGGATGGAACCAGAATGGTCTGTAGCTGCTATGGCTGTTTTCTCATGGGTAACGAGATGTTTCCCCTGGCGCGCTCTGCCTTCCTGGATGAGAAAGCTGCTGCCTGGGCGGAGACGATGGCCAGTACCGGTTCGGTATTTTATGTTTCTCCTGATGGCCTTTCTCTTACCGATTTTATCAGACAGTCAGGCTATCCTGCATCGAACAGCAGCCAGATAGTTGCTGGTATAATGATAAATGATTATAAAGATCCTTTAACCGCGCTGTCTGTGTTGATGCAGCGCATGCTGGTTTCTCCTGACGGCAAGGCTGTTCCCCAGGTGAGCATGTTTACTGATCCGCGTTTTGATGCCGTTGGCCTCGCATTCAGGCCGGCGGTGTTGACTTTACCTGACGGGACAGGTGTGGGGGCCTACCTGCTGGTAATCGTCCTTGAGCATCCGCTCTCGGCCTTTCAGGGCCGCGTGGTCCAGTGTGGCCACGTTTATCAGGATACAGATCAGAATGGTGTAAAGAACCAGGGTGAAGGTATCAGCTGCATGGCAATACTTGACGGCCAGGATGGTACAGTAGTTGCCCGCACGTACAGCAGAGGCCGTTTCTGTATTGAGAGGCCCGTGGCAGCGGGAGAATGGGCCTGGCATTTCTCTCCCGGTTTCCAGGTCGATGAGACGGTTCCGTTTCAACCTGTCTCTGTTGTGGACGGGGCGTTGAAGCAGGACATAGCAGTTAAATGGGTTTTGAATAATCAGCAATAAAGTAAATACATCTGGATAGATATTAATTTTGGAATGTTGAATCGATAAGGAGATAAAAAGTGGAATTGAAAAGGAAAGATCTGGATTATTGTGTGGTAGGTAGCATGGTGCGCCGCTGTTTTCTGTCCAGGATGTGGATTCGTAGATGTACTGGCATTACTATGGCTTTTTGTATTTTATCATTGGTACTGGTTTCAGCCTGTATGGCCACTGCTTCCGGCAAGGAAACTGCCATTGATTCTGATGCGTTGCAGGCAAGGGCTGAAAATTTTTGGAAGGCCAGGGTTGCCGGTGACCTTGTCGCATGCTATCCTTATGAAGAAGATGCCAAATTAAAAAAGGTGTCTCTTACGGATTATGTCCAGAGTAAGGGTAATCTGATATACAAGTCCTTCAAGATACTTGGCATTACCAAGAAAGGTCCTGAGAAGGCTATAGTAAAGGTGGAGATAGGCTATGTTCTGCCAGCTTTTGGTACGTCTCATGTCCTGAAGGCAGTCAGTAATGAAGAATGGGTCAAAATAGATGGAGACTGGTACCATCATGTTGGAAAGAATCTGCAGGAAAAACTGCAAAGCAATGCAGAAAAGATATGAGATTTACAGTTATACAATTAATGTTTAGCTAACTGTGGAAAGGGGGTGATGGAGAAAGGAGGGTAATTTTAGGTTAATAGATATTTCAGGGAACAATAAAGAATTTATTTACACAAAAGGAGGTTTTAAGAAATGAAGAAACTTATGCCCTTATTAATGGCAACGGCATTTGTGTTTGCGATGGTTGGTTTTGCCCGCCAGGCAAGCGCTATTGACCTTGGCATGTACGCCAAGGGTCTTCTGGTGCCGGCAACTGTTCATGATCATGGTGATCACGACACGGTAATAGGAATTATCTGTAGCGAGCAGTCCATGATATGGTGGACCCTTTTTGATGAATACAGTCATCACGTGGAAGATGGTCATATTCCCTGTTCCAAGAATGACCTTATCTTGTTTTCCATGAACGAGAGAGTTCATTCTACCAAGGACGGCTATATGGTCTTCACCGCCAACGGTGACATGGCGAATGATAAGACAAAGAAAAGCCAGTGTACAGGAAAGGCCTGGAAAGTTGACCCAATGCTCAATCAGCAGTGCAGAACCCAGGGTATTGCAGGCAATGCCTTTTACACCAGCATTGAGGATGATGACGCCATTTTCGTGCCCACGCCCATGATAGATGTCAGTGATTATCTTGCGGGCACAAATCTCCAGAAGATGAATCAGAATTCCGTCGTAAGTCTTGTAAGTGGTTTCAGGGGACCAGGGCCTTTTCTTTCTGATCCTTTTAATCCCGAGGCTGATCAGGTATCCAACTGTGGCTGGGTGGATTTCAGGTACTGGTTCAATCCCGAGTTCCAGGCATGCACACATGTTACCATATGGACGACCGCATGTCTTAATGAGCAGTGGAAGAGGGCATTTGATGTACTGAACGGCGCGTGCTTTTTTGATAACTTGAATCCTCAGTCCCAGGCTCCGGACCTTCTTTGGTGCACCGTGTTTGTGTTTGATGATGAGGAACACATGATGTCTCTCTCTCTGCCTTTAAAGTGCGAATTGCATCAGTTTGTGCCTGCAAATGATTCCTTTGGCGATGCTTGGCCCGGCTGGTCAGATGGTTTTATCCGCATGCCTATAACCTATTTATTCCCGCCAGATGGTTCGGTTAATGGTACCGCCACGTATTCGCGTGACTATAAGAATGGTGCGTTCGGCTTCTCGTATATCACTGCCAAGGTGCATGTGAAGGCAGCACAGACACTCCTCGCAGCCGAAATGGTGCAGGATTGCAATGGCACTCCGGTGGATGTACCTGATAATCCCGAACATGAGAATGTCGGGCCTTGTCCGTATTGCCCTTCTTATACTCATTAGGGTTGGAGTAGATCATCATGCCTTCGAGGTTTGAACAAGATGGGGATGTGATCTGTCGGTAGTCAAGGGAATTAATGCAATTGTGTTTACATAAAGGAGGTTTTAAGAAATGAAGAAACTTATGCCCTTATTAATGGCAACGGCATTTGCGTTCGTGATGCTGGGCATTGCGAGCCATGCAAATGCAGCTACATTTGGTAAGTATAGCAAGGGTGTCCTGGTGCCGGTTACTGTGCATGATCATGCGCAGAAAGATACGGTGGTAGGTATTCTCTGCCCGAAAAAGGAAATTATATGGTGGGTATATTTTGATAATTACAGCCATCATGTTGAAGATGGCCAGATCAAGTGTACTGCCAATGACTTGGTGCTATGGTCCCTGAACCAAAATGTATCATCCAACAAGGATGGATATATGATATTCACGGCCAATGACGATCCTTTCCTGAGTAAGAATGGAAGGGCTAATAATAATAATGACCCCATGAATGACAATGATTTTGTGGATGGTTTCAGCATGGCCGCTAACGCATTCATGGTTGATATAGCTGCCGATGACGCGGTTTTCATCCCGGTTCTTAACCTGATCTGTGCAGATCCAGACAAATTGTGTGATTACAACATGGATCCTGCTGGTTTTTTGGATCTTACTGCCATGAACCAGAGGTCTATCAAGGCATTGTATAATGGCTTTAAGGAGGATCATGGCTGGGTGGATTTCAGGTTTTGGTTTGATCCTGATTTCGAAGCATGTACTCATGTACAGCTCTGGACAACCTCATGTATTAACGAGTTCTGGCGGCTTGCACCAGGCGGCGCTCTTCCAGGCAAGTGCTTTTTTGACAACCTGGATCCCGCATCCCAGAATCCTGACATCCTGTGGTGCCCTGTAAAGGTCTTTGATGCTGATGAGCATTACCACTCCATCAGCATCCCGTTCAAGTGCGAGGTGCATGCATTCGTGCCTGCAAATGATTCCTTTGGCGGTGCATGGCCGGGATTCAACGAGGGATTCCTTCGCATACCCAAGGCCTATATGTTCCCGATGATCAATACAGATCAGTTATATAACGAAATATATACTGGCGATATGACCTTCGGTGCCTTCGGCTTCTCCTACGTGACAGCCAAGTACCATTTGCGGGCCGCTCAGACCCTGATGCCTGCGGAATATATTTGTAACACGAAAGCGTGTAATCAGCTTTATGCTGATATGACTGCTGCTGACGAACTCGGGATTGATTTGGGCTTAGGAGGAGGACAACGCTAAGACCGCTTGCCTATTACGGCGTGAGTAATGTACGGCGGCCCTTATGGGCCGCCGTTTTGGTTTAGTAATTACTCAAGTTTCGGAGTTGATATATCATGCTGTAATTAAAAAGTTTTTTCATGCAACGCCCGAATTCGCTTTATGTTGCTATATTAAACGCATAATATAGCAACAAACTACTACTAATTGTTACCTATTCTTATTGAATACTGCAACAAAAAATAGAATTTAGCAGATATAAATATTTTTGCTTAATTTTCAATAGGTTAGCCCAAGTCAGAAACTTGAGTAATTAATTTTTATGGATACTTCCTTCTGTATTTTTTGAATATAAGTGCGTTATCTTAAGACATTGGTTGAAAACATCCTCAGGAACCGTTACCTGCTTTTCCTATGGACAAGGAGGGAGATCAGGGCGCGGTATGCCGGCACTGCCGCCGGAGCAGTGTGGGCAGTGCTTGTGCCACTCTGTACCATAGCCCTGTATTACGTCTTTTTTTCCCTTGTGCTGAAGATAAAGATACCGGACCTTGCCAGCTCATCCGGGTATTTCTTTTACCTGCTGGCAGGGCTGATCCCTTGGATGTCCCTATCCGAGTCCCTTGGACGTTCCGCGTCCTGCCTGGTGGACTACGGTTTCCTTGTCCAGAAGATGGTTTTCCCCATGGATATAATCCCCGCGACAGTGGTGATAGTCTCCCTGGTTCCGCAGGTTGTGGGATTCTCGGCATACTTCATTATGCTGGCATTCAGCGGGCTGATGGAACCCGGCAGGATCATCTGGGTCCCCTGTATCATGGCATGCCAGGTCCTACTAATGCTTGGCATGGCCTATTTGCTGGCAGCCCTTGGCGCTGTATTTCGGGATTCCATCCAGGCAGTTGGCATAATTCTCCAGTTCTGGTTTTACCTGACTCCCATACTCTACCCGCTGAAGATGGTTCCGGCCTTTTTTAGGCCATTCATCATCTGGTCCAATCCGCTTACTCCGTTCATCATGTGCTACCAGTGGGCATTTTTAGGCATGTCAATGCCAGAGTGGATGCCGGGCATGATGGCGGCCTGGACCTTGCTGGCCGTTCTCCTCGGGCCGGCATTTTACCAGCTTGTGGCGCCGATCCTTGCCGACCAGGTATGAAATCTGTCTCTGTTTTCCAGAAAGCAGCCTACCCTGTCACATTGAAGAATGTCTCCAAGGTGTACCGCCTGTACAGCAGGCCGGTTGACAGGATCAGGGAGATTCTTTTCAGGAAGACCCTGCACAGGAATTTCTGGGCCTTGCGGGATGTCAACCTTGTTCTGAGAAAGTCCGAAACATTCGGCGTTGTAGGGGAAAACGGCGCCGGCAAGAGTACGCTTCTCAAGATCGTTGCAGGCACAACCAGGCCCAGTTCAGGGTCCGTGGAGGTCAGGGGAATGGTTTCCGCTCTACTGGAGCTTGGCGCTGCCTTTCATCCCGAGCTTTCCGGCAGGGAGAACATATTCATGCAGGCTGCAATACTGGGCCTTTCCGAAAGGGAGATAAGGGCACGCTACAGTGAGATAGCGGAATTTTCAGAGCTTGACGACGCTATCCTTGAACGTCCCGTCAAGACGTATTCCTCGGGCATGTTTGTCCGTCTCGGTTTTGCCATAGCCACCTGTGTCGAACCGGATGTGCTGGTGGTGGACGAGGCCCTTTCAGTGGGGGATATACATTTCCAGAAGAAGAGCCTGGACAGGATCATGGGCTTTCGGGAGGCCGGCAGGACCATCATGTTCTGCTCCCATAACATGTACCAGGTCAGGACCCTGTGCCAAAGGGCCATGTGGCTGAAAAACGGCCGTGTCGAGGCATTCGGGGAAACAGAGGACGTTGTGTCTGCCTACGAGGCATACCAGAGGAAAAAGGAGGGCAGCCTCAGGCAGGATAATGGGGCTGAAAATATTCCGGTAGAGAACAAGGCCCTTTCTGCTGCAGGACAGCCTGCCCCTGTCAAGATTACCCGTATAGAAATTCTTGATGCCAGGGGCAGGGCTGTCAACAGGCTGTTGTCCCACCGGGATGCGGCAGTGAAGATCAGCGTGGATGTGCTGGATACGGATGTGCCGTTTCACGTTGCGGTTGTCATCCAGAGAGATGACGGAATAAATATATTTTTTACCACCACGATGCAGCAGGGCCTGGAACCGGTTATCGGTCTGGGAAAGGTTAACGCCTTGCTGGAGATACCCGGTTTCCCGATACTGTCCGGTGAATATTCCCTGTTCGTTTACCTCCTGGATGACCACGGCATCCAGGTCCTGGACATGGCAGAGGGTGTGTGCCGGTTTTCAGTGAGATCAGATCCGTCGGAAATGGGCATAGTGGCCCTGGAACACCATTGGCATATAGAGGAAAGTTAAGGGGCTGCCACGCATGAAAGGGGAAAGCAGGTTTGTTGGCCTGCCAGGCATAATCGATCCTGTCCGGTCTCCTGAATGGCTGGATTCAGCGGGCAGCAACGTGCGTGTTGCCTCCAGCGTGACGGCTTACCGTTCTCTTGGCCTATCTGAAGATGGACGGGGCATATTCCTGGGTGACCGGGTCGTGTTGTTTGATCATGTCCGGCTTGTCCTCGGCGATCTTGCCGAGAATGGCGAGGCCTTTATCAGGATAGGCTCCATGACGATGGTAAACGCCTTTGCCTACCTGTCAGGAGAAGGCGGACTGGATGTAGGGGATGAAGTTCTTATAGGCCCTGGGGCAAAGATATTGAGCGCCGGTCATGATATAGACGGGGAGCCGTTGTCCATATACCGCCATGGCCTGACATACGGCAGGATAGTCATCGAAGACGGTGCCTGGATAGCTGCGGGCGCCATGATTTTGCAGGGTGTAACAGTTGGGCAGGGCGCAGTGGTGGCTGCAGGAGCCGTTGTTACCAGGGATGTGCCGCCCTGTGCCGTGGTGAGGGGAGTGCCTGCGAGGGTTGCCGGGTCCAGGGGGGGGCTTGGCAGCATGGGTGATGTCAGGCTCACGGGTAAAAGGGGCCGTCAGCCCGGTTGGCTGGGCAGGATCAGGGGCCTCGTGTCTACCTTGTTGAGACGCTGATCATCCTGAACGGGGATCATGAAAAATGAGCATCGGGTCGCGGTTTTTCTGTCCCGGCATTCCAGCTTGTTCGTAACGGCCATCCGTATTAAACTTAAATATATATGACCGGACCGGAGAATTTCTCATGAATATAATTCGCCTATGTTCCACAGTTATGCTTGCTGTATGCTTGCTGTTTCCTGCCTTGTCCCTGGCAGGCAGCCTTTCGGATAAGGACCATGCACTGCTTATTCGCATTGACGAGCGCCTGAACCAGGTGGACAAACGCTTTGAGCAGATAGACAAACGGTTCGATCAGGTAGACAAGCGCTTTGATCAGGTAGATAAGCGTTTTGATGAATTTCGGATTGATATGAACAAGCGCTTTGAGCAGGTGAACAAGCGCTTCGAGGAGCTCCGCATGGATATGAACAAACGCTTCGAAATGATGGACAAGCGTTTTGCCGAGCTCCGAACGGATATGAACAAGCGCTTTGAGGAAATGCTGCAGATCATGCTTGGGATAGTAGCTGCATTTGCCGCCATAGTGGCAGTTACCATAAGTTTTGCAATATGGGACCGCCGCACCATGGTCAGGCCGTTTGAAGACAAGGTCAAGTCAATGGAAGACGAGATAGCATCTGACCGCAGGAAGCTTCATGGAATCCTTGAGGTGCTCAGGAAGTATGCCAGGAAAGACGAAAGGCTTGCGGAATTGCTGAGGAGCCTGTCCCTTCTCTGATTGTTGATTCCCGTATCCTGTAATTTGAAATAGTCATGACTTAATCTGACATTCCGTGTATAGTAACGAGATGAAAGGCCCTGCCGAGTGCTGCCGAAGGCTAGTACGAAGGCGGGCCTAAGAA
>JALWYO010000016.1 GCA_026992735.1 Deltaproteobacteria bacterium | reverse complement strand
ATTTATTTCCCATGTAAATTCCGCTGGTTACGGTTTTACATACTAATAGACCGTGCGAAAAAGTCCACCCCATTTTTGCCATTTTAGGCAATTAAATCAGAGTGATATGCATTCCTGGATGGACACAGGCTAATAACAGGGCCTGAACACAGTAGAGATGAATTCCCTGTAAGACCTATGCAGCACATCCTGGAAGACGCATCCGAGATTGCAGGCACGGGCACTATTTTCCCAGACGAAGATGGCCATCCAATGCTGCACATGCACATGGCTTGCGGCAGGAAGGATCGAACCGTAACAGACTGCATAAGAAACGGGGTGAAGGTATGGCATATCATGGAAATAGTGATCATTGAGATAGATGGGGCAGACATGGTGCGCAAGCTGGACAGCAGGACCGGCTTCAAGCTGCTGCTCCCTGCACAGGAGAATAGAGGTGCCTGACAAGACTCATTACATGAAGAACATGAAACAGCATCATGTTGCCGCCTATTACCATATCTCCGGCCGTGCAGTAACGTACAGCATAAAGCACTGCCTGGCCCTGGCATATCTCTTCACGTTTATTCTAATGCTGCCATGGTTTACTCCCGGTGCCCTGGCCATCCCATCCAGCAGCATGGAGAGGTTCCAGATGCTGGTTGACACCCTGCAAAAAAGATATGAGCAGACTGCTGCTATAGCGGCGGACTTCAGGCAGGTAACCTATGCCCCTGGTGATCCAGAAGGTGTCAGGGCCGAAGGCAAGGTCTATTTCAAAAGACCCTACCTTATGAGATGGGATTACAAAAAACCATCCAGGCAGGTCATTGTCACCAGTGGAAAAGACGTGTACATCTATGAAGAAGAGGCGAATCAGGTAACGATCCTTCCACGCGACCAGCTTCTTTCCACAGAGATAAGCAGGGCGTTTTTCTTCGGCAAGGGCGATCTCAGGCGTGATTTCAAGGTGGAACCGCCACCCCATAACATTGGCAATGGTGGATGGAGCCTGTGCCTGATTCCCAAGCGCCAGGTACTGCAGATGAAAATGATAGTTCTCACCCTTGATCCAGACAGGCATATCGTGAAAAAGATACTGATCGAGGACCAGATGGGTGGCAAAACTCTCATAAAATTTTACAATATCAAGGTTAACCCTAAACTCTCCGGGGCCCTGTTCAAGTTTGTGCCTCCAGAGGGCGCAGAGATATACAGGGGACAATAATTTCTAAGGAAACATAAAACATGACGGATATACAAAAACTATCAGAACGCATAAGGAAACTGGCAAGGGAAAAGAACGCCATAATACTTGCCCACAACTACCAGGTTCCCGAGGTACAGGATGTGGCAGATCTCACCGGGGACTCACTGGCGCTCAGCATACAGGCATCCAAGACCGATGCCGAATTGATCGTGTTCTGTGGTGTTCATTTCATGGCAGAGGCAGCCAGTATAGTATGCCCTGACAAAAAAGTGGTCATACCAGTGGCAGAGGCAGGTTGTGCAATGGCTGATATGCTGACAGCAGAACAGCTCAGGGATATGAAGGCCATGCATCCAGGGGTGCCAGTGGTTACATATGTCAACTCATCGGCTGAGGTAAAAGCTGAAAGTGATATTTGCTGTACCTCCGCCAATGCGATCCAGGTAGTAAAATGGACCAAGGCCCCGGAAGTCATCATGACTCCGGACAGGAACCTTGCGGAATGGGTCAGGCGGCATACCGACCAGACAATTTATTCATGGGACGGGTATTGTCCCATCCACGACGAGCTGAGCACAGCCGCGGTCAAGAAGGCCCGTGAGACACATCCAGAGGCCGTACTCATGGCCCATCCTGAATGTACCGCACAGGTGCTGGAACTTGCAGACGTGGTAAGAAGCACAAGCGGTATGCTGGATTACGTCCGCACCTCCAGCGCAACGGAATTTATAGTAGCCACGGAAAACGGGCTCCTGCACCCTCTCAAAAAAGAAAATCCAGGGAAACGGTTCTACGAGGCATCCCCCAGAATGATATGTCGGGATATGAAAAAGACTGGGCTGGAAGAGATCATCGCAGCCCTTGAAACAGAAAGCCCTGTAGTCCATGTGCCTGAAAAAATTCGGGACAGGGCCTACAGGGCAGTGGAAAGGATGCTACAGGTACCGAGGGACTGATAATCAGGAATGCTGCATCAGTCCTTATGGCGGTACTTGAAGGAAAGTGTCACCTTCACCCTGTACATTATCCCTACAACGATACTTACTATTTTTATTCGCGCTTTGCGATATTTTTGCGCCGGTGCGAAAGATATGCAGCATGGTTTTTGTTTTGGATCCAGATAAGAAGCTTAATGGCGTCATTTACATCACGGCGCCGTAATGGCAACACAACCTCCAAAAGAATCCGAAGCTGTGACAGAGTAATGAATGGCGCTTTTTTTCCCCAACTGGATTTTAATGTGCCAGAGAAAAAAATG
>JALWYO010000015.1 GCA_026992735.1 Deltaproteobacteria bacterium | reverse complement strand
GACCTGCCGATGACGCCGGATAATGTATACGAATTCATGCGTGGTGCCCGAGCCAGGTGGAAAATAGAGAATGAGACCTTCAACACCTTGAAGAACCAAGGGATTGACAATGAATATTGTAAATGATGGCTTATTGCTGTGGATTATCAGGCTGCATAAGGTGACATTGCCATTTTTTTTGTGGATATGCACAGCACCCAGTTTTTTTAACCCCGATTATGCAGCTGGCAAGTTTGCCGAAGATGCGAAGCGGAGGGCACGCATACGTCTTTTATGCATTGCATTCCGGGCAAGCCTGCCAGTTGCACAATCATGTGTCAGTTTAATCCAGCTTGAGAAATCTTTTTATATCTTCTACGTTCATGTTCTTGACAATTTTGGCCACCCTGCCTTTTTTGGGGGTCTCCCTGGCGAAAAGCTCTGCCATTCTCTGTAATACCTTTACAGCTTCTTCATGGCTTTGGATTTTGCCTATTTCCGTGCCTGTGATTGGCCTGAAACCTCCATGGCCGCCTACGAAAATCCTGAAGCCGCTTTTTACACCTGCAAATCCAAGGTCAACAAGGTTTGACCAGGCACAGCAGGCAAGGCATCCAGACACCGCGTACTTGAGTTTTGGAGGAGTGGGCATCCTTGCAAGCTCGTCGTAGAGTTTCTGTCCAAGAGTAAGGGTATCCTGGACCGCAAATTTACAGTATGGCTGCCCTATGCATATCCTGGGCTGGGAAAGGTCCCTGGCCTTTCTTATACTGGCACCTGCATTTTCAAGCAATTCCATGGCACTGGGTCCTGATTGCTCGTCAAGGTCTATGAACATGAGTTTTTGTGCCGTGGTTATATGCAATCTACAATTGAACCTAGTACAGGCTTCGTGTGCAGCTCTCAGTATTTGGGCTGTGATCAGGCCATTGGGACATTCTACAGTAAAGCCATAAGAACCGTTCCGTTTACGTACGAGGCCGGGTATGTTTTTTTCATTCATAGTGGATACCTCCTTTAACAAGGCTCGGTGGAACCCTGTGCTCATTTCCATGCGGGTTAGAATAATCGTGTGCAGCTCCTGTTTCTGCATATATCAAACAGGGAGCTTGTGCCTTGACATAAGTCAATGATATTTGACCCCATTCTTTTTATTCTAATAAAATCGTGAAGAATCGCAATGCCATACAGTGGAGCAGAGAGGCATCCAGGGAGATTCGCCAGGTACCCTTTTTCATCAGGAGCATGGTGAAAAAAAGGGTTGAGGAATTTGCCAGCAGGCAGGGCTCTGACCTGGTGCTCCCCCGCCACCTGGAGGAGTGCAGGCGGAGGTTCATGGAAAGCCAGGACAGGGAGGTCCAGGGCTACCGGATCGAGGCCTGTTTTGGCTCTAAAAAATGTTCCAATAGGGTGCTTGGAGATACTTCCATCCTGGAGGACCTGGAAAGATTTTTTGGCTTGCAGGATTTCAGGGGATTCCTTGCACAGAACGTGAACGGCCCACTGAAGATGCATCATGAGTTCAGGGTGTCGGTCTCTTTCTGTCCTAATGCCTGCTCGCGTCCCCAGATAGCGGATATCGGACTTATCGGGGCGGTAAGGCCCCGCGTGGCCAGCATGGAATGCACCGACTGCCTGGCCTGCCTGGAAGAGTGCCAGGAGAATGCTGTCCGCCTGGACGGTGAAGGTCCACCAGTAATAGACCAGGGGCTCTGCCTGGGCTGCGGCCATTGCGTAAAGGCCTGTCCTTCCGGGACCCTGGAGACAGGGGCTGAAGGTTTCAGGGTGATGCTGGGGGGCAAGCTGGGGCGGCATCCAGTGCTTGCCCATGAACTGCCGGGTCTGTTCAGCGATGACCAGGCAATGAATATCGTTGCAGGTGTGGTTGATTTTTACAAGGCCAATTCCCGCGAAGGTGAACGCCTTGGCGCGCTTATCAGCAGAAAGGGCCTTGATGTCATATATGGTTTTCTCAATATCCCCGCTGCGGGATGAAACACGAAGAATAAAAAGACGAGGTAAAGATTATGTTTTGTTTTCAATGTGAACAGACAGCAAAGGGCAAGGGTTGTACCACGATAGGCGTATGCGGCAAAAAGCCGGATGTGGCAGCCCTTCAGGATCTCCTTATATACGCCCTCAAGGGGCTTTCCCAGCTTGCAGTTGAGGGAAGAAAGGCCAGCCTTATTGACGATGATGTGAATGTCTTTACATGCGAGGCCACCTTCTCCACGCTGACCAATGTTGATTTTGATCCTGACAGGTTTGTCGGCCTGTTGAGGCGCTGCGTGGAGCTGAGAGACCAGCTCAAGGATAAGCTAAAGGCTGCCGGGGGCAACGTCGATTTTCCCGAAGGGCCTGCCACCTTTGAGCTTGGCGCAAACCGCGAGGAGATGATCAGGCAGGGCGAGATGCACGGCGTATTCTCAAACGGGGAAATGGACGAGGACAGGCGTTCCCTCAGGGAGACCTTGATCTATGGCCTCAAGGGAGTGGCTGCATATGCCGATCATGCGCATATCCTCGGCAAGGAAGACGACGAGGTTTACAGTTTCATGCACCGGGCATTTGCATCGAGCCTGGACACAGGCATGGGCCTGGACGAATGGGTTAACCTGGTGCTCGACTGCGGCCGCGCAAACCTGAAGGCAATGGAGCTGCTGGATGCCGCCAACACAGGGCGTTATGGCCACCCGGCTCCCACTGAGGTCCCCCTTGGGGCAAAAAAGGGCAAGGCCATACTTGTCTCCGGCCATGACCTCAAGGACCTGGAACTTATTCTGCAACAGACAGAGGGAAAGGGCATAAACGTGTACACGCACGGAGAGATGCTTCCCTGTCACGGTTACCCGGAACTCAAGAAGTATCCCCATTTCTATGGCCATTACGGCACTGCCTGGCAGAACCAGGTCAAGGAATTCGCAAAATTCCCAGGCGCCATAGTAATGACGACCAACTGTATCCAGAAGCCAAAGGAATCCTATTTCGACAGGATCTTTACCACTGGCCTGGTGGGATGGCCCGGTGTCACCCACATAAAGGACAAGGATTTCACCCCTGCAATCGAGAAGGCTCTGGAACAGCCCGGCTTCACCGAGGATAGCGACAAGGGCACTGTCATGGTGGGGTTTGCCAGGAACGCGGTCCTTTCCGTGGCCGACAAGGTGATAGAGGCGGTAAAGTCCGGGAAGATCAGGCATTTCTTCCTGGTGGCAGGGTGCGACGGAGCAAAACCCGGCAGGAATTACTATACCGAGTTCGTAGAAAAGGTCCCTGAGGACTGCGTGGTCCTCACGCTTGCATGCGGCAAGTTCCGTTTTTTTGACAAGGATCTCGGTGCAATAGAGGGCATTCCAAGGCTGCTGGATATCGGCCAGTGCAATGATGCGTATTCTGCCATCATGATAGCCTCAGCCCTGGCGGATGCGTTCAACTGTAGCGTGAACGAGCTGCCCCTTTCGATGGTCTTGTCCTGGTACGAGCAGAAGGCCGTTGCCATCCTTCTGACCCTGTTCGCCCTTGGGATAAAGGATATAAGGCTTGGGCCCAGCCTCCCGGCATTCATCAGCCCCAACGTGTTGGATGTGCTGGTGCAGAATTACAACATCATGCCGATCTCAACACCGGATGAGGACCTAAAGGCTATACTTGGCTGATTGATGGCATGTATTGAAAGAGAAAAGTGCCGGTTGCGCTGTGCCGTACCTGCTGCACAGCGTGTGCAGGCACTCTAAGTACATAATACGGTTTTATCCACCTATGGCCGCCTTGTTGGCGGCCATTTGCCTGGCACTGTCCGTAACAAGCTGCTCAGTCATTCCTGACCAGTCCGTTTTCCCTTTTGCCTGGGACCTGGAGAGTATCATTGCATCCCTTATCACATTGATATCCTGTTTCTTTTTACTATCTGCCAGTTGTCCTGAAAGGTCTTTCTCAATCAATTCAAGCGCATCCCTGGCCTGCTGTTCGTCAATGCCGGTCTTCACGAGTTTTTCCAGGAGCTGTTTCGTGGCATCCTGCCCTGCATGATCAGGGCTGCGGCCAGATATCAGGAGCATGGCAAAGCCTGCAATAAGCACAAGGCCCAGGTCAGCGCCTTCCCTTTTCCCAATATCTTCACACAGCTCAAGGAAGTTGACGGCCTCGCTGAGCTTACCCTTGTCTGCATGGTAAAGGCCCTGGATCTCCTTCACCATGTTTTCCTTCAGCATGGTGAGCTTTCCCTCTCTTGCGGCAGCAGCGCCTTCCGGGCCGAGGCAGTGTTCTGCATACGGGCAGTATGCAGCGCATCCGAAGTCCATCTCTGGGTTAGGGACATCCTGTCCGCATGATGGGCATTTGCGCCTTGTGTCATCCTTGAAAAATTCTATCATTGTCCCGCAGTGGGGGCACTTTACATCGAATATGGCTCCTGGTTTCCAGTAGCGGCTGTCTTGTCCTGGGCATTTCATGGCTTTTGTCTTCCTGTTTGATGATCCTGGATATTATTATGAGGTATGCCTTCTGTGGCAGTTGCCTGATTATAGCAAATTAAACGATATTTGGGGAAAATAGTTGCGGCCTTAAGGCCCCGCTGTTATGAGACATGATTCCAGATAATCCTGGATAATATTCCAGCCGGGTGCAGGGAGGCAAGTACAGTATGAAAGCGGTCTGGCAGAGGGTTTCCGAGGCGGGTGTCACGGTAGATGGTCAGGTTGTAGCCAGGATAGGCAGGGGGGCGCTGGTCCTGCTGGGCGTGGAGACCGGCGATACAGAGAAGGATGCCTCGTACATTGCCGATAAGTCTATACATCTCAGGCTGTTTGAGAATGAGGCAGGCAGGTTTGACAAGTCGCTTATGGACATCGGTGGGCAGGTCCTGCTGGTTTCACAGTTTACCCTGCTGGGGGACTGCAGAAAGGGCAGGCGGCCATCCTTTTCCAGGGCAGCAGCACCAGCGGATGCAAAGGGCCTATACCTTGAAACTGCGAGGCTTATAGATGCAGCAGGGATAGAGGTTCAAACCGGTGTGTTCCAGGCCCACATGCAGGTCAGCCTGGTGAACGACGGCCCTGTTACAGTGCTTCTCGACAGCAGGAAGAGGCTCTGATGCGCAAGAGACAGGCCGTTTCCTCCAAGGGAGTAGGCAAGCAGACAGCAAGTAAGCGTTCACATGGTACCACATCTGCTGTGTTGGCGGGCGCTTGAAAAGTACAGGGAGTACGACTGCGCACCCGCCGCCTTGCATCTGCGGCACCATGTGAACGCTTACAAAATGGGGAAGGCGTGCAACAAAACTCGACATGACTCCGTGATCAGTTACGACAGCAATCCTCTTTCTTGATAATAGCTTATCAATCATGTTTATGAATCTTATCAGTATTCACGTCTATGACCTCGCACAGGATTTCCCCTTTTGCCGGCACTATCCTGACGCGGTCATGCCTTCTGACCTGTTCCGCATCCCGGATGAGTTCTCCATCCTTGTTGGCATATACCAGGCTGTAACCCCGGGCAAGGCATGCGAGCGGGCTTACTGTATCGAGGCGTCCCGACAGTGCAGCTAACCATGCGCGTCTGGCATTGATCAGTGCCGACACCCCGGTTCTGAGACGCCATGCAAGGTTTTCCAGCTCCCTGGATCTGGAGGCAGTAAGCCTGAGAGGAGACGCCTGCACCAATCTCCGGGATAGATACGAATGCCTGGCAGAAAGCCTTTCGATAATGTTGCTTATAGAGGCGGTCGCTCTCCTCTCCATTTCGTCTAAGAGCAGTTTTTTTTCTGCCAGGTCTCTTTCAGGGTCCTTCAGTGCATGGCGGAGGATATCGAGTTGCTGTCTTAAATAGAGGATTCTGCGTTGATAAGCAATTGTCAGCCGGTCTCCCAGGCTGGAAATGTGCTGCAGTATTTCCTGGCTGGAGGGCAGAACAGCATGTGCTGCCGCAGTCGGTGTGGCTGCCCTGACATCGGCCACCAGGTCGCAGAGCGTGATATCTACCTCATGTCCTACTGCCGAGACGACTGGCACACTGCAATCATGGATTCTGCGGATAAAGTCCTCGTTGTTAAATGCCCAGAGGTCTTCCAGGCTGCCGCCACCCCTGGTAATGACAATTACATCGTTTTTGCCAGCCCGGGATTCGGCCAGGTCCAGTGCCTGTATGAGTTCTGCCGGGGCCTGTTCTCCCTGCACAAGGGATGGGCATACAATGATGTTTGCACATGCGAATCGTCCTCTGGCGGTCTTGATAAAATCCCTGACTGCTGCCCCTGATACAGATGATATGACGAATATATTTTCAGGGTATTCGGGCAGCGACAGTTTATGTTCCAGGCTGAATAGCCCTTCTGCCGCAAGCCTGTTTTTCAGTTCTTCAAAGGCAATGCGAAGCCTTCCTTCTCCCCATGGCTCTAATCTTTCGGCAACTACCTGCAGGTCCCCGCGGGCCGTATAGACGTTGAGCCTGCCAAGACACAGTACCTTCTGTCCTTCTGCCAATGGAAAGGCCAGTTCCGCAGCCTGGTTTTTGAATAAAACCGTTTTTAGACAGGTCTTGTCATCCTTGAGTGTAAAGTAGTAATGGCCTGAGGCAGGCCTGGACAGCCCGGCGATTTCACCCTCAATCCATATCTTGCCATATTCCATGTAGAGGGTATCATTGAGGTGATACAACAGTTCGGATATGCGCCATATCTTGCGGCTGTCAGTACTGGTTTCCTGGCAGGTGTCAAGGTCATCCCTGCCAGGAATGTCGTTGTTTTCGCTGCTGGGAAATACGTTTGAAAGGGCGCCTGCCGGAAACAGGTCCTCAAAAGAATCTGACGGAGTCATTTTATCTTTCTGCCTATCATTATGTAGAATAAGTCACTTCTGTGTTTTGCAGTTGTCTTGTTGATGGTTGGCACCAGGGCCTGAATGTCGAGAAGTCCCTTGTGCCCTGTGGCATGATGCTCTAAATTTATATTGGTTGAATATCCTTGGAATATATTAACTTGAATCTGTACGAATTTACATAGGGAAATCCTGCCCATCGTGCAGATGTGAAGGCTGTTCTGCGCCTTGCGCTGTCTGGACGCCATTTTCCTGATTCTGTAAAATTTTACAAGGAGGTTGCATTCCATGAAAGACACCGAAGAGACAAGAGAAAGCGGGAAAAAGCAGGGAGAAACATCTGAAGAGCGCACGATTCCGCTTCCCCAGGTCAGCTTCGCTACGTTTGTCATGTCTCTGAATACATCAGCCCTTGTGTATCTTGGAGAGATTCCAGATGTTGATGGAGGGGAATCCCAGTGCGATCTCCAGCTTGCCAGGCATACCATAGATACTATAGCCATGCTAAAGGAGAAGACAGAGGGAAACCTCAGCGAGGATGAACAGGCTATTCTGGATAACGTCCTGTTCGATTTGAGAATGAGATTCGTCAAGAAGTCGTCATAATGAATGTCTCAATCGAGACGCCAGCCAAGATAAACAGATTTCTTTATATTCTGGATCGGCGTCCTGATGGTTACCATAGTATACTAACCATGTTCGAGAAGGTTGCCCTTTTCGACACCATCGAGATAGATGCCGAAAAGGCAGATAGAGGCAGCAAGAACAGCATAGCCATTGACTGCCCTGACTGGTTGCCCTCAGGTCCTGAAAATCTTGTTTACAAGGCTTGCGAAGCCTTTGCAGATGCTGCAGAAATATCCATTGATGTTAGTGCGGTGATAAAAAAGAATATACCAGTGGGTGGTGGTCTGGGGGGAGGGAGCTCTGATGCCGCTGCAGCCCTAAGGGCCATGAACATGGTGTTTGCCCATGTCCTGGAGCCTGAGGAGCTTCATGGTATTGCCTGCCGTCTTGGGGCAGATGTGCCTTTTTTTCTTACAGACTGGACCTGTGCACTGGGAACAGGCATTGGTGATGTGCTGGAGCCATGCAATGCAGGGCATAACTGGTATGTGCTGGTCTTCCCTGGTTTTCAGGTCAGTACAAGGTGGGCATATGAGAATTTCAAGTTGACAAGGAAGTCTGATGTCACTATTTTTGACCGTCGCAGACTTCTATCCGGAAATCTATGGCAAAATGACCTGGAAGAGCCGGTTTATGCCCGGTACCCTGAGCTTTTGTCCATAAAGAGCAGCCTGATGAAGGCAGGAGCGTGTGCGTCCCTGATGTCCGGCAGCGGTTCCACTGTATTCGGGGTATTTGACAGTAGAGAGAGGGCAGCCGCAGGGGCAGCTTCTGTTACGGCTGATACGGGTATGAATTGTCTTGTCACCAGAACGCTTGAAGGTTGAAAATTTTATTGTTGGGGCGTCGTCAAGCGGTAAGACACGGGTCTTTGGAACCCGCATTCGCAGGTTCGAATCCTGCCGCCCCAGCCAGGTTTGTAC
>JALWYO010000014.1 GCA_026992735.1 Deltaproteobacteria bacterium | reverse complement strand
CTTTCATAATGTGCTATTGAATCATCATTCATTATGGTGTAAGAAGATTCAATCCGTTAGGGAAATTAGGGAAAAAGGGAGGGATTATGAAAGTTTTTCATGCAATTTCTATTTTTGCCGCTTTTGTTTTTTGTTTTCTGATGCTATCTGTCCATGATGCCATTGCAGGAGGAGGACAGGCATATCCCAACGGGGCAGAGGCGTTTATGGTTGGTGCCATGCCGCCACCTGGCATCACCATGATCAACTATGCCTATTACGGTCATGCAGGCAAGCTCAAGGACGATAATGGAGACGATACCCATCTGCTTGACAGCGCTGATGTGGGCGGTGACATAATAAGGCTTATCTGGATATCAAAGTACAAGCTGTTTGGAGGAAATTATGGCCAGCACATATTTTTTGGAGCGATCAACAAGGACATGGATTTAAACGGTCCTGCTGGCTCCAAGCTCAAAACCCACTACCATGATTTCAATGCGCTCTATGTAATCTATTCACCTCTCCTCGTGGGCTGGCACCTTCAAGAAGGCAAACTTCACGTGGCTGCATCTGCTGCCGATATCTATATTCCTCTATATAATGAAGACAAGGGGAATATGGCCTCGGTAGGCAGGAATTTCTGGACATTCGAGCCGGTGCTTGCAGTTACTTACCTGCCAATTCCGCCTCTCGAGCTGTCTGCAAAGTTCATGTATGATTTCAATACCCATCAAGATGATTACGAACCAGGTCCTCCATTCAGGCTGGATAGGGATCCCGGCCAGGAGTTTCATTGTGATTTCAATATCTCCTGGGGAGTCATGCCTGGTTTGCGCGTTGGAATCAACGGGTATTTCTATCAGCAGACCACTTCCGATGACTATGATGGTATCGATGATGCGCCTCCTCCAATGAGGCCGGCTCTCAAAGATCTTGAAGATGACAAGGGCAGGGCAGTTGCCCTCGGCCCGGGTATCCTGTATAAACATCAGAACTTCATGACTACTCTGAGGTATCAGCATGAGTTTGCAGTCAAAAACAGGCCGGAACTTCAGAATGTCTGGTTTAAGTTGATCTATATTTTTTAACCTTTAGGAGAATTTTCATGACAGACAGCTACAAGATAATACTTGATGAAAAAGAGCTTCCAGAGGCTTGGTACAATGTGCTTCCGGACCTTCCGGAGCCCCTGGCTCCGCCTCTGAACCCGGCTACAGGCCAGCCGGTCACACCTGATGATCTTAAGCCCATCTTTCCAGAGTCTCTTATTATGCAGGAGGTCAGCCAGGACACCTGGATAGAGATACCTTCTGAAATCAGGGATATTTACAAGATATGGCGGCCATCTCCGCTGGTACGTGCAAGACGCCTGGAAAAGGCCCTTGGCACCCCGGCAAGGCTCTATTACAAGAATGAGGGGGTAAGCCCTCCTGGAAGTCACAAGCCAAATACGGCAGTGGCCCAGGCATATTACAATAAAAAGGCCGGTGTAAACAAACTCACTACAGAAACCGGTGCAGGCCAATGGGGAAGTGCCCTGTCCTTTGCCTGCAAGCTCTTTGATATGCATTGCACGGTTTACATGGTTAAGATCAGTTATGAGCAGAAGCCTTACAGAAAGGTGCTGATGCACCTGTGGGACGGAGAGGTATATCCGTCTCCCACGGACAGGACCAATGCCGGGCGTGCCATCCTGGAGCAAAATCCTGATTCCATGGGCAGTCTTGGCATAGCCATATCAGAGGCCGTAGAGGATGCTGCAACTCATGATGATACCAACTATGCACTCGGCAGCGTCCTGAATCACGTGCTGCTCCACCAGACTGTTATCGGCCTGGAGACCAGGAAGCAGCTGGAGCTTGCCGAAGACAAGGCGGATATCATAGTCGGCTGTGTTGGCGGAGGTTCCAATTTCGGCGGCATGATCCTGCCATACGTAAAGGATAAGACCAGTGGTAAAAACATAGAAATAATTGCAATCGAACCAAAGTCATGTCCCACCTTGACAAAGGGTCTGTACGAATATGATTTCGGTGACACTGCTGGCATGACACCCCTGATGCTCATGTACACCCTGGGCCATACCTTTGAACCTCCAGGGATACATGCAGGAGGCCTGAGATATCATGGTGATGCGCCAATACTCTGCAACCTGGTGAAAAACGGCGTAGTTTCTCCCAGGGCCTATACCCAGAATCCTGTGTTCGAGGCCGCTGTGCTTTTTGCCAGGACAGAAGGGGTAATTCCAGCCCCTGAAACATCGCATGCAATCAAGGGCCTGGTGGACGAGGCCCTGAAGTGCAAGGAAACAGGCGAAGAGAAGGCTATTGTCTGCTGTTTCAGTGGTCACGGCCATTTTGACCTCTCTGCCTATGATGATTATCTGGAAGGAAGGCTGCAGGACTACGAGTATCCCGAGGACAAGATCCAGGAGGCACTGAAGGATCTGCCCAAGTTTCCTACAGGATTATAAGCCTGCCCAGTTTATCTGCCAGGGCGTATGGGCCAGTTAGTGCCTTTTTGTCCTGGATGTGAAATAACAAGTTGTTTGCTGTGTACAGTATCTGTTTTGCTGCAGGTCCCTGTTTTGAACAGGGGCCTTTCTTTTTCCCATTGAAATGCCGCTATTTGTGCTTTCCGATTCTCTTGAATTTCCCCCGGCCGGGCTTGCCAGGCCCGATGGCCTCCTGGCTATCGGAGGGGACTTGTCCGTAAGGCGTCTTTTGTCAGCCTATTGTAACGGTATCTTCCCTTGGTTCAATGAAGGAGACCCGATACTGTGGTGGTCTCCTGATCCCCGTCTCGTGCTTTATCCAGAAGAGCTCCATGTGTCAAGGAGGCTGGAGAGGACTGTTCGTCAAGGCAAGTTCGAGGTCAGTTTTGACCAGGCATTTGATCAGGTAATAGAAAATTGTGCCAAGGTCAGGCGGCACAGCAATGATGGAACCTGGATTACGGGAAGTATGATAGCCGCCTATGGAGAGATGTTCAGGCAGGGTTGGTGCCGAAGCGTTGAAGCCTGGTACAGGGGTAAGCTTGTAGGTGGGCTTTACGGTGTCCAGATAGACAGGGTGTTTTTTGGAGAAAGCATGTTTACTATAATGACCGATGCATCAAAGGTGGCATTTGTACATGCAATAAGGCGCATGCATCAGGATGGCGTAAAAATAATAGATTGCCAGGTACCCACAGGGCACCTGGCGCGTTTCGGGGCAAGGCTTATCCCCAGAGATGAATTTTTGAAGGAGATTGAAAGATGGACCTTCACAACGTGCAGGCAGATCCTTTCAGATAATTACTAAAAATAGGAGCAAATTACTGCCTTGCATCGTAATTTATCAATAAATCCGTGCAAATTCTTTTGTATCTGCTTACACATGCGTCCGTGTTATTTCAGCCTGCCCAGTGCCTCCTGAAGCCTGTTCATTCCCTCTTCTATGATCTTTATATCAGTTGCATAGGAGAAACGTATGAACCTGTCATCTCCAAAGGCTATGCCTGGAACGCATGCTATCTTTGCCTCTTCCAGCAGGTAGTCGGCAATTTCCAGCGAGCCTGTCAAGGTTTTATCTCCTGCATTTTTGCCAATAAACGAAGACATGTCAGGAAAAACATAGAATGCTCCTCCTGGCACAGGGCATTTTACGCCTTCCATGCTGTTCAGCCTCTCGACGATATAGTCCCGGCGTTCCCTGAATGCCTTGACCATGCTGGAAACACAGTCCTGAGGGCCTGAAAGCGCAGCCGCAGCTGCCTTCTGGGCTATGGAATTTGCATTTGACGTGCTCTGGCTCTGTATCTTGGTGGCAGCCTTTATAACAGGGGCAGGACCTGCCGTATATCCGATCCTCCAGCCTGTCATGGCATAGGTCTTGGACACTCCATTTGCAACAATCACATGATCCTTTGCATCAGGCATGACAGAGGCGGGATTCTCTGGGTTTTTGCCATCGAATCTGATCTCGTCATAGATGTCGTCGGTGAGAATGTAGAATCCTTTCTCAACCGCAAGTGCAGCCACTGCCTTCAGGGTATCCGTGTCATACACTGCTCCTGTCGGGTTAGATGGACTGTTGAGGATCATGGCCCTGGTCTTGCTTGTCACCAGGCCGGCAAGCCTGTCCATATCTATGGCAAAGTTATCCGCTGCTTCGGAAGGCAGGAAGACAGGCACTCCACCTGCCAGTTCGATGATGGCAGGATATGAGACCCAGTATGGCACTGGCACTATTACCTCGTCACCAGGGCTCACTATGGCCTGGATGATATTGTAAAGCCCCTGTTTGCCTCCGGTAGATACCAGTACCTGCTCTGGAGCATATTCCAGGTCATAATGCCTGGACATCTTACTTATTATCGCATCCTTAAGTTCTGCTATGCCGCCCACAGGCGTGTATTTTGTAAATCCTTCCTTGATTGCCTTGATCGCCGCTTCTTTTATGTGCTCCGGCGTGTCAAAATCCGGCTCTCCTGCGGAAAGGTTGATGATGTCGATTCCCTGGGCCTTTAATGCCTTTGCCTTTGCATCTACTGCGAGTGTAGGTGATGGTTTCAGGTTTTTGACCCTGTCTGACAGGGGTATGTCCCAAGCCATAAGTTGTCCTCCTTGGATTAAAAGGGAGCATGCTCCCCGGTATTTTAAAGGAATTACTTAATAATCCCGAATCATCGGGACTGCAAGCCCGCCTTGGCAGGTGACAATGCTGTTCAGTAAAATACCCTGTTTAGATATAATCCTCCCGCAGGCGCACAGGAGCCCGCACCTTTCCTGTCCCTGCTGGCCAGTACATCTGGTGTTGTGGCAGGATCTTTAAGCCCCAGACCTGTATCAGCAAGGAAACCAACCAGGTTTCTGACCATGCATCTTAGGAAACCGTCTGCACGGATTTTTATCCTGATTTCTTCCAATCCCAGGCTCGTATATTCCGGGTTTGTGACAGTCTCCAAATCGATTCTTGATATGGTTCTTACCGTGGTCTTGACCGAAGAGCCGGACTTTGCAAACGAGATGAAATCATGGGTGCCGGTCAGAAATGCTGCGGCGTCTTTCATCGCTCTAATATCTACCGGCTTGTTGATAACCCATGCCCTGCTATGCAGCAGAGGCAGCCTGCAGCCTGACATGACTATCCGGTAGAGGTATTCCTTTCCCTTTGCCCATGTCCTGGCATGGAATTCAGGGTCTGCTTCTTCCGCAGCTATCACGGCTATCCCGGGCATGAGCATACTGTTCAATCCGTTCATAAACCCCTGCGGGGGGATGCCGGTACTGGTCCTGAAATTGGCCACCTGCGCCACTGCATGTACTCCTGCATCAGTCCGGCCCGAGGCGATAAGGTTTACCTTGTGGCCTGTCATTCTTGTAATGGCGGCCTCCATAGTCTCCTGGATTGTAGCCGCATTTTTCTGGGCCTGCCAGCCATGGAAGCCCGATCCGTCGTAACTGATGGTGAGTTTTATGTTGCGCAATGTTGTAATGTCCTTCAGCCTGTTTGTATGTACAGTTTGTTGCTCAAATACTGTCCGGCTGCTGTCTTGTCAGGGAACGGAAAGACAGAATAGATGATGATGGCAAAGTCAGATATGATATGAAAATTGGCAGCATTCTTGCGGGCCCCTCTACCCCGGTGATAACAGTTGTTTTCAGCATGGGAATTTGATATTGTCCAGGTCGTTGGTCGTAATATTATCAAAAGATTACAGATTATAAAACTATAAGCTCATGTTGGTGTTAGACAGTGCTTCAGGGCTGTAACATCAGCCCGGATGCCCTTGGGTTTTGTCAATTTCAATTTCAAAACCTTCATTATAACGCAGCAGTTTGAAGCAGTTTGAGCAAGATTATCCCGGATTATTTACCGTTGTAAGGAATAAGGAGGTTGCTGCTGTGCCTTTTGGTGCCATTTTAAGAGACAGACATGGTTATCTGCGCAGATTCTGCATGAAGAAATTCTGGCAGATTTGCTGCATTGAAGGCCAGGCCGGATATATATCTCTTAAAACCGGGTTTATCCTCCTCCTTTTTACAATGGCCGTCTTTCCGTTCGTCGTGAACCTTTCAGTGAATTTGCCAAAGGTCCTGCAGTTTGTTGAATCTGTCCAGGAAGATGAGGCCATTGCATTACTGAGAGAGAGCGGCTTCTGTCTTGACAAGAAGATTGTCCAACGGCAGGAAAGCCTCAGGCTACTGGCAGGTGTTCCAGGCGCCAGGGATATACTGTCGCATAATTTCAGCAAATTCTCTGAATCCACAGTAAGGGGCAGGCTGGCCGGGCTTATCAATATGTGGTTCAGCGGTCAGCCGGATGTGATAGAGATCGCCCTTTACGATCTCCAGAGCAATAAAGTCCTCTGCATGGAGCGCCAGGATACCGGTGCCCTTGTGCTTCATGATACCGGGGATTCCTCTCCAGAAAAAGAAATTCTTAGTGCTATTACCACATTCAGGGATTTAAAAGATTTTTCAAGGTTTGTCTCATTTGTAGAGCAGCCACATAAGCATGGTAAAAACCACCAGGACAACCGAGCTCTTTTGGTCAAAATCGCTATTCCTGTCAGGGATTACGCAGGTCACCTGTCCGGAATAGGGTGCATTGCCGTTGACCTGGTCAACGTGTTGAACGGCAAGGCTTTTGACTTTCTTGCCACCGGATCAGGGCTTTTCATAAAATTACCTGGATTGGACTGTAAGGACTATCTTTTCCAGGCAGGTGAGCTTTTTAAGGTGTTCCCGGCCATGAAAGCGGGTGTCAGAAACAGCAGGCATGTCGTGTCAAAAGACAGACAAGGCAGAAAGGTGGTCTGGTTTTCACTGTTTGCAAATGTCCAGCCGGAGCAGAATCTCTGGGCAGGACAGACAGTTGATCCATCAATGGCAAAGGCCTTCAGGGACATGCTGCTTTCCAGGATCGCTGTTGTCTCTGGCATGGCCCTGATGCTGATTCTCTTTCTGGTATGGCGCTGTTCGTCCCTTATGGACAGGTACAGGCTGGAGTTCATGGATACACTCCACAGCGTGTTGCTTGGCCAGGCAAATACGAGGTTGCAATGGCAGGGTCCTCCGGAAATAGAGAG
Source organism: Deltaproteobacteria bacterium (assembly GCA_026992735.1). Classification (GTDB taxonomy): domain Bacteria; phylum Desulfobacterota; class Dissulfuribacteria; order Dissulfuribacterales; family QOAL01; genus QOAL01. Next base: position 1,326 of record JALWYO010000014.1, on the reverse strand, counting down.
GCTCGCTCATGACATGAATGAACTGCTGGACAAGTTCGTTGAAAATGACATGAAGAGACGCGAGGCCCTGAAAAAGCTCGAAGATCTCAGCAGGCGCATGACACTCGTTTTAGACAGCGCCGCAGAGGGCATTGTGGAGATCAACATGCAGCATGAAATCATCTTTGTAAACCAGGCTGCATGCCGGATGTTCGGCTTCAGGCGTGAGGACATAATTGGTTCCGACCTGCATTCCATTTTTCATTACATGAGAGAGGACAGGAGCCAGTATCCAAAGGAAGAATGTCTGTTCTGCAAGGCACTGTCCGAGGGCAGGTATAACCTGTTCAGGGAAGAAGTGTTCTGGAGAAAGGATGGCCAGCCGATCTCTGTAGAATATGTAACCGCAGCTATCAGGAATGAAAATGATACGGTTACAGGCATTGTCATGTGTATCAGGGACGTTACAGCAAGAAAGGCCGCAGAGGAAAAGGCCAGCATGTTTCAGGACCAGCTCCGGCAGGCCCAGAAGATGCAGACCCTTGGTATTCTTGCAGGTGGCATAGCCCATGACTTTAACAACTTGCTGACAGCCATCAGGGGCTACAGTCAGCTGCTGGAGCTGGATCTTGCCGAGGATTCCGAGGCAAGGCGCAGGCTGCAGGGCATTCAGCAGGCATCAGACCGGGCAGCTGCCTTGGTACGGCAGCTCCTGGTGTTCAGCAGAAAGCAGCCGGCACAGAAGCGTGTCATTGATTTGTGCGAGTTGCTGCATGACCAGGAGAAGATGCTGAGGCGTATCATAGGAGAGGATATCAGCTTTAAGGTATGCCCTTGTACTGCAAAGGCCCTTGTAATGGCAGATCCTAACATGATTGCCCAAGTCATAATGAACATGGTAATAAATTCAAGGGATGCCTTGGAAGGCCGGGTACAGAAGCATATAGAGATCAAGGTGGAAAATCTCCGGCTTTCTGCTGAAGATGTCTCAGAAATGCCGGGAAGACGCTCCGGCGATTTCGTAATGCTTTCTGTTCGCGATACCGGCTCTGGAATCGATCCGGACATCATCAGTAATATATTTGACCCATTTTTTACTACAAAGGATATTGACAAGGGCACTGGATTGGGGCTCTCAGTGGCCTTTGGCATAGTCCAGCAACATGATGGATGGATAGAGTGTTGCAGCAAGCCTGGAGCTGGCTCCCTGTTTAATATATCTCAACTTTCTGACTTGTTTTTCACGTTCAGCCAGTAGAGTAACATGCTAAAATAATTAAATAAATAATGAAAAGCCTTTCGCTTTCTGATATATTGATAGGTGCACACCAACAATACTAAAAGAAA
>JALWYO010000013.1 GCA_026992735.1 Deltaproteobacteria bacterium | reverse complement strand
CCTTTGCAGGACATTGGACACCTCTCGTCTGCGGCCATGCCGCAACGGACAGGCCACAAAACTTCATGACGGTCTATTTCTTATTATTCATGGCTATTTCCCTGAACTCCGAGACAAGATCGCCATGGCCTACCTCGTGGTGGCAGTCTATGCAGGTGCGCTTGGTCTGGCCTGTCAGGTATGCCTTGTGAGCAGTAAATGCCTTGGCCGGTATTCCTGGCGCTACCAGCTTCTTATGGCATTCCTTGCAGCCTGACTCGTAGGCTTCATGTACATACGGCCCCCTGTTTTTCCAGATTTCCAGCCACTTTGTCTTTTTCTTCATGGCATGGGCCTTCATGTCGTGCAGGCCTGCTTCTGTCTTGACTTTCAGATATTCTGCAAGACTGTCGTGTGGCAGGTGACAATCCACGCATCTTGCCCTGATGGCGCCCTTGGCATCCACGCCATGCTTGCCGGCAGCCCATGTCCTGTAAAAAGGGTGCATCTCGTGGCATGAATTGCAGAATTTTACAGTGCTTGTAGATTGTACCTGTTTGGCAGTTATGAATGCGATCAAAAGCGCAATGAGGAAGGCGACAATGCAGGCAACAATCGTTGATCCTCCGTAGCTTCTCAAAATTCTCATAAAACCCTCCTGAGTAGGACAATTAGACCCTGAATAGATTTAAATCAATCATAGCTAATTTTCCTGTAACTGTGTTGTTAAACATGTTACAAAAATGTTACAATAATGATCAGAAAGGCCGCTCTCATGTGGAACAGGGTAGAGGAATGCATCTTCCCGACATTTCCATGCTGCAGCAAGATGGAGGACATTATGGCCATATTCATCAACCATGAAGAAATAATCTTCCAAGATCATCCCATGTTTCAGGGGGTGAAGATCGCAAAGCTGGCAGGTAAACAGGATGGCTCGCCTATCGGGGTCTCGTTATTGAGAATAGGGCAGGGCGTTGAAATCCCGGTTCATACCCATGAGTCCAGTGTGGACTCTGTCTATTGTACAAGAGGTTCAGGGGAGATGTTTCATGACGGTTCATGGAGCCGTATAGAAAAGGGCGGCTACTGTCTCGTCCCTGCCGGCGAGGAACATGGTGTCAGGAATACCGGGGATCAGTCAATGGAGCTTTTTATCGTACATTGTCCCCCGCTGTTCTGAGAAATTGTGCAGCACAGTACGGCCTGACCAGGTAATGGTGAGATAATGCCTGCGAAACTGGGAAGCAGGATACTCCTGTGGATAGTGGTGATACTCGGGCTTTTTGGCGGGGTGTTTTTCTGGTGGCAGAAGACACAGCATCAAAAGGCAGGTATCAATCAGCTTCGCCAGGAGGCAAGGGGCATATACCATTACGTGGTGTTGACCAGGGAGCTTATTTCAGACTGGAAAGGTGTCTATATCAAGAAGGAAGATGGGAAGTTCGTGAGAAAGACTCCTTCCATGTTTACTGCTGATCTTGCATCTTTTGCCGGCCGGAATGCTCCCTTTTCAATAAAGATAGCAGTAACAGACAGTAAGGACCCTGAGCATATTCCTGATGAATTCGAGCTGCAGGCTATCAGGAACATGAAGGCCAAAGGGGCCGTGGAGGTCTCAAGGATCTTTGTGGAAAACGGTAGATACCGGTTTCGATACGCAGGCCCGCTGATATTTGAAAATGAATGCCAGGGGTGCCACAGCCGAGCACCCAGGACAAGACTTATGGGATGTATTTCCATAGGTGTTGATGCCACCAGGTTCTTCCACAACCTGGAAAGAGACGGCCTGTTCTTTGCCAGTTACATGATCTTTGCCCTTTGCATAGTCATAGCACTGTTATGGCTGATGCTCAGGAAGTATGTGCTTCTGCCGCTGAATGAGCTCAATAATGCGGCAGAAAAGGTGCGCAGCGGAGATCTCAGCGCAGCAGTAAATCTTAGTGCCAGCATAGAGTGGAAAAGGCTTGGAGAGAACTTTAACAACATGGTCCAGGCCCTGTCCAAAAGGCAGAACCAGCTAGAGGAAGAGGCTCATAATGCGCTGGAAAAGATGCGTTCCGCATACGAGGAATTAAAACGTACAGAGAAATACAGGGCCGACTTCTTTACAAACATCACCCATGACCTCAAGACCCCGATCACTGCCCTCAAGGGTGCCATAGGGCTCCTGGAGCGCAAGTGCAGCTCGCCAGAGGCAGCTCCATACATAGATATATTCCAGAGAAACACGGAAAAGCTGTCATCCATGGTGCAGGATCTTCTGGACTGTTCCAGGCTGGAGAGCGGAGAGATGCAGCTCAGCCTTCAGCAGGCAGACCTGGCAGAGGTTGTGGAAGACGCCATCCTTATGGCAATGCCCCTTGCCTGGAAAAAGAATATACAGCTGAACTACAAGGTGCCGGAACATCCGTGCCTGGTAAAGGTGGATGTCCAGCGCATGGAACAGGTGGTAATGAACCTGTTGTCCAATGCCATAAGGTTTTCTCCGGAGGGAAAGCAGGTGGAACTGAGGCTAAGACGGCAGGGAGATTTCTGGAAGGTTACAATCTGTGACAAGGGACCTGGAATCCCGGAGGGTGAGACAGATCTGGTCTTCAGAAAATTTTTCCAGCGTGATGGCGGTGATAAAAACAGTGGAATGGGACTGGGCCTTGCCATTGCCAAGGGCATAGTGGAGGCGCATGGAGGCAGCATAGGCATTGTTAAAGACAGGAAAGGCACCAGTGGATGTTGTTTTTATTTCACCGTTCCTGTCAACAAGAAATCATGAGAGCAAACCGCACATGAAACAGCCCTGCATCCTGGTTGTAGAAGATGACGATGATATACGTACCGTTCTTATGGATCAGCTCGTGCTGGATGATTACACTGCCATTGGAGCATCTACCGGGAAAGAGGTTATGCGGCTCTTCAAGGAACAGGAGCCTGATCTCGTTATACTCGACCTCAAGCTGCCCGACGTGGACGGCCTGATCATCTGCCAGCATCTCAGGCAGATTTCCAATGTTCCAATCATAATTGTCAGCGCAAGGGATACGCTGCCGGACAAGATACGCGGTCTTGAGGTAGGTGCAGACGATTATGTTACAAAGCCGTTTGAATACCTGGAACTCAAGGCCAGGATCAATGCCTGTCTCAGGAGACGCAGGGATAACCTTGCCGTGGATGAGGAGATCATAAGGCTCGGTGAATTAGAGGTCTTTCGTGAACAGAGGAAGGTATCTGTCAAAGGCAGGACTGCAAGACTGACAAGAAAAGAATTTGAGCTGCTGGATATCTTCATGGAAAACCAGGGAAAGGTGCTTACAAGGGAATTTCTTACCTCAAAACTGTGGAATGAAAAAGAAGTCTATCCATGGAGCCGGGCCCTGGACGTGCATGTAAGGCGCCTCAGGAAAAAGATAGAGCCTGACCCCGCCAATCCAAGATTTATTATCACGCATTCGGGAATGGGGTACAGGTTCAGTGTGGATTAACATGAAAATATTATCAAAAACTATAATGCGTTCTGCTTATAAAAGTTTTCTAATTATTCAATAAGATAAAGTTTGCTAAGCGTGATTGTATCTTAATAGTTTGCTGGTCACTTGAAAATTGTCTGGGCATATCATCCGTTACCGGCAGGATCATATTCTCTCTGCCTGGCAGCAAACAACCGGGTGCTGAATAGTCCCCATATAAGTAGAATCAACGCCCTCTCTTTTTGCACCTAATTACAATTATACAATAACAATAAGTTGTCAATAATATATTTAGCATAATATATTGACGACGTTGTTAGATGTAATTATTATCATAATACAAAAAGTTTGGATAAATAAATTGACATATAACTAATTTTTTCACAATATCAAGTGATAGGAGGCAGGTGTGTCAAAAAAGAACAAAGTACAAAAAAAAGAGATAAGCAGGAGAAAGTTCGTAAAAAAAGCGCTTTACGTCGCTCCTGCTATCACATCCCTGGTCCTGGAATTTCCTAACACAGTACATGCCGCCCGTTCTCTGGGTGGAGTTTGTTCAGCTGATTGTTCGATATTATGCAGGTATCAGTGTATGGAACAATGTGTCAATCGATGTAAGGAACAATGTGTCAATCGATGCACAACTTTCTATCTCGGTAGATGAAAAGTCCCCGTTGAGATATCCAAAGGATATGCTGATGAGATATAAGCGAAAATATTGCAGATAGAGCGAGTTTCAAAAGATTGAAAATGAGATATGTTTGTTGAATGAATAAAGCATACTTGGATGAATTTCAAAAACTAATGGACTCAATGAAGGCCCGGTTCAAGAAAGATGGCTGCTATCTCGCCCAGGGCAAGGACAGGATTGCCGTTTACGATTTAACCAGAGGGAAGCTTATCTCCATGGAAAAAGCCTGTTACTATGAATTAGGCGTTAGTCTCCCTTCAGTTGACTCCGTGGTGAACAGGGATATTGAACCATCTGGCGTATGGCTGGACTTGACAGAGCGTTGCAATCTTGCCTGTATCCATTGTTATGCCGCTGCAGGAAGACCTTTTCCTGGAGAACTTGGACTTGATGAATGGAAGAAGGTAGTGAACGAACTTATTGCTGCTGGACATTATTGGTTTACCCTGGCAGGTGGAGAACCCCTGGTGGTGCCTTGGCTGCCTCTTCTGCTTGACCACATCCTGAAAAAAGCAGAAAAAGTTGTGATTATTACCAATGCCACCCTCTTGACAGAAAGGCGTGACCTGCTTGACCAAATGGAAAACCATTGGGAAAAGACAAGTTTTTTGATTTCTTTTTATTCCCATGATCCAGAACAACATGAAAAGATCACTTCCAAAAAAGGCAGTTGGCAAAAAAGTGTCAATGGTATCAAGGAGCTGCTGAAAAGAAACATAGCTTACAACATCAATATTCCGATTTGTTCTCTGAACGAGAAGGATTCTGACAGTACCATGAATTTTCTGGCATCTCTTGGCGTGGAGAAAAACAGGATGGGGCTTAATGTTGTCTATCCCATGGGAAGGGGATGCGCTCAGGAGATTCTTCCATCTGATACCGCCAAGTTCAATATAAAAAAGATGGAATATGGATTCTCAGTTTCAGCCACGGGGGAATTGATCTATAGAAGCTGTTGGTCTGGAAAACTTTTGATAATGGCTGACGGACGTGTAACGCCTTGTCCATCTGCCAGAGAGAAACAGTTCGTAGTGGGAAATGTATTAGAGCAACCGGTTAAAGAAATTCTTCAAAGTGAGAAGTTGATGCTCTGGTGGCATTTCTCTCTGGATGAGGTTGATGAATGTCAAGACTGTGAATTTCGTTATGGATGTCATCATTGCCCTCCCATGGCCACGGCATGGAAGGGTAATGTTCACTCCAAAAATCCCTACTGTTTTTATTTTCCAAGAGAGGGTAAGTGGATGAGTCCTCCAGTTCAGAAGCAGACAGTTCACGGCTACAGATATTTTCTGAATCCCGCCATCAAGACCAAGGTAATTGGAGACAAGTTATATCTCTATACTGAAGAGGGAGAACTCCATTTTCTCAATCTTGTTGCTCGGGAAATTTATGATCTCATCTGCCAGGGGTTAACAACTGAAGAAATTATTGAGAATCTATCAAGAAAATACAATATCTCTAAAAAGAAGACCGAGGCAGACGTGCTTTCATTTCTAAAAGAAATGGAAGAAAAAAAGCTAATTTTGACAGAAGAGCAGGCTGCGGATGATAGAAATCAGATTTATTGATCGTATAATACGCATAGAGGGTGTTCCTGGTAATTTTCGAGACAGGCTCGAATTTATCTTTGGCCCGTTGTTGACCGGCCCTGTTCCTGAAATCGGGAAGAATAAACAGACGGTTTGTCATATCCGGATGGCAATAATGTCCGAGGGGGAAATACAGCTTACAGCAGATAAGACAGCGATATTCGCTGATCCGGATGAGGCCTTTCTCGCATTAGTAAGTTCCATCAACGGGATGCTCCTGACAGGAGAAGGAGATTTTTTGCGCATCCATGCAGGTGCAGTTAAAGATTCTGCATCAGGGGCGGCGGTGATAGCGGGCCTGTCAGATAGTGGAAAAAGCACATTAGCCCTTTACTTAGCAAAAAAGGGACTGGAATTGTTGAGTGATGAAGGAATCTATTTTCTACCTGAAAATGGACGTTTTATACCTTATCCCAGGGCAGCTTCCCGCCTTCCAGGGGGCTTTGCTTCCAGGTCCAGAATGTTCGAGGAAATGAGGATAGGTAACTTGGTATCCTATTTCCGACCTTTGGACTGGAAGCCTTCCAATTTTTTGCGTTTTTATCAGATAAAAGAGGTCATTTTTCTTAATAAAGGAAAGAAGTCATATTTTACCCAAATAGAGCGTGAAGATGCTCTAATAGAACTTGTCCCGCATGTCCTTGGGATATCCCCTGGCAGGAAAATGTCATCCTTGCTTGAATTTCTTGCACAGGCATCACTTTTTTACCGATTTACATGGAGAAACCTCGAAGACTTGTTTAGGATTGCCGATCAGTTATGGTAAAGTTGCCACTGGCAGAGCCGGTGTTTTAGTGATAATTCTTGAGAGCAGTCCCTAAATGGCTTCTTTTTCAATTATTGATTATCCCAAACAGGCTATACCTGCATCTCCAGGCGTCTATATATTCAAGTCCAGCGAAGGCACGCCACTGTACGTCGGTAAGTCCAAAAAACTCAAAAACAGGCTTGCTTCATATTTCAGGCCTGCGTCCAGCCTGCCTGCACGCACGGCAGTCATGGTAAAGAAGGCCCGCTTTGTTGAGATATTCTTGACCAGGACAGAAAAAGAGGCCCTGATCCTGGAAGCAGAGCTCATTAACAGGCACAAGCCAAGGTACAATATCAGGCTCAGGGACGACAAGGCCTACCCGTTCCTGCGTCTCGGTGTCAAGAGCAGGTTCCCCAGGCTCAGCATAGTCCGCAAGAGGCGCAGGGATGGCGCCCTTTATTTCGGTCCTTATACGTCTTCCCAGGCGCTGCGTCAGACCTTGAAGACCATATTTGCTGTATTCAGGCTCAGGAGCTGTACTGACAGGGCCATGAAAACCAGGTCCCGGCCCTGCCTGAAATTTCAGGTGCGCCGCTGTTCCGGCCCTTGCACAGGCGAGATATCCCAAGAGGATTACATGGCAGAGGTCAGGAAGGTAAAGGCCTTTCTGGAAGGGCGTGCCTCTTTCGTGGTGCAGGAGCTTGAGGATGCCATGAAGGATGCTGCAGCCCGTCTGGATTTCGAAAAGGCTGCCAGGTTGCGGGACCAGATAAATGCCCTTGGAAGCGTGGTGGAATCCCAGGCAGTGGTCACAGGTGCATGGAAGGACATGGATGTAATATACATGGAGACGGATGGCAGCCTAGCCCAGGCCGTGGTCCTCAGGGTGAGAAAGGGCATCATAGTTTCAAGGGATTTTCCATGCATGGACATAGGGCTGGAGCATGAAATTGACGCCGTGTACAAGAACTTCCTGAAGATATATTATTCTGAGAATACCTGTCCCGGTCAGGTGATTCTGCCCCTGAATCTTGCTGAAAGAGATGGCATGGAGGAGCTGCTTTCCCATTACAGCGGCATGCGGGTGCGTCTCAGTTGTCAGGCCAGGGGCAAGGCCAGGGAGCTGCTCGAAATGGCCCGCCTGAATGCCCGCCAGGGCCTGCGCGATAGAATTGCCAGGGATGGCATGTGGAAGGACCGGGCCCGTCTTATAATGGAAACAATCGGGCTTGGCAGGCTGCCCCATGTTGTGGAAGGAATTGACATCTCCAACATCTCCGGCAGCCTTCCCGTGGGCAGCCTCGTGAGGTTTTCTGCCGGCCAGCCGGACAGGAACGGCTACCGTCACTATTTCCTGAAGGCAGATGGGCCGGATGACTATGCCATGATTCAGGAGACCATGGAGCGGAGAATCCGTAGAGGCACAGAAAAGGATGACCTGCCGGACTTGTTCATAATCGACGGTGGCAGGGGGCAGCTCAATGCCGCCCTCATGGCTTTTCGAAAACTGGGCAAGCCTGGTTCCTGTGACGTAATTGCCCTGGCCAAGGCGGGAAAGGACCAGGGAGAAAAGATATTTATCCCAGGGAGGGACAGGCCCCTGCGCCTGGACCGTTCCAATACGGCCTTACGGTTCTGCCAGCATGTCAGGGACGAGGCCCACAGGTTTGGCGTAAAGACCCACAGGAGCAGGCGGCGTAGAAACATGCTGGATTCCGAGCTGTTAAAGGTGCCAGGCATTGGCCATGCGCGCCGGATGCTTCTGCTCAGGCACTTTGGAAGCGTGGAGAGGGTTGCAGAGGCGACATTGAAAGACCTGGAAGCAGTGCCAGGCATGCCGGCATCTGTAGCAAGGAATATTGCAAGCTATTTTTCCAGTAAATAGCGGGAGTGATGTCAACTTAGCACGTC
>JALWYO010000012.1 GCA_026992735.1 Deltaproteobacteria bacterium | reverse complement strand
GCTGAGCAACATGGCATCAAAGATGAAGGCTCTTGCCAAACAAGATAAAAGATTGCTGATAGAATCAGAGAACAGTGAAGACAATCGCCCAGCATGTAGTTCTTTTTTTCATAACCTGTTCCGTTTTGCCTCCAAGGTCAGCAGACAGGTGATAAGGTTTTTCAGGTATTGTTTCTTAAAAATAATGGATTACAGGCTAATAGAGGCCGAATTATGGCCAATACTAAGGCGGTATCTATGAATGTTTTCGGACACCGTTGCCTGTTGGTGAAAGTTTTTCAGGTTCCTGAACAATCCACAGGAAAACACAGGTATCAAGAAGCAGTTTCATTCTTTTTCACCTGTGAAATATTCCAGGATCTCGTACGGAAGCGGTTCGTTGATATCATCAGGCACCTTGAAATCGGGATATTTTTTTTCAATAACCCCAACGGGCGCTTTTTTTCGGTTGCTGCCTGATAGGTTTTATTTCAGCAATGGGCTTGTTGCGTTTGCAGATTACCACGGTTTCGCCTTTTTCCACCTGTGAGAGGATGCCGGAAAGATGGGCTTTGACTTCATTAATATTTAATTGCTGCATGGGACTCCTTCTGTTGTATTTCTGGTTTAACTATAGGTCCTCAATATGACCAGGTCAACAACCAACTTAAAAACCATGTATGGCGAAGACAATCTGCTCATGATTTCGGCCCTGCAGCATTTTCTCTTCTGTCCCAGGCAGTGCGCCCTGATTCATGTGGAGCAGTTGTGGCAGGGAAACCTGTTTACCGCATTTTAAAGATGAAGGCACTGTGAGATGGCGATAAGACATTCCAAAAAGAAGAACTCTCTATCTGCTGGCATGGCCTATTTTTTTTATTTTGGCCTCATTGAGAAAATAGAAAGTTATTGAGAGATTTTCAGAGAATTTCAAGCAGGGCACGTATTGTTGAAAACGTTGGTGAGGTGTTTATCTATTTGATTTTATTATGTTAATCTCATAATAAAAAAAACATTAATTCACAACAGGTTAGCTTGTCGGGATACAAAAAATCATGAAATATTCATGGGATATGAAGTTGTTGAAAAATCATGCTCATTGCTTCATTAATTGTCTGTAATCTTCTTTGACAATAATTCTGTAGAGCATTAATACTCTTTGCTAATCATACGGTTCTACAGAGGTCCTTGTTTTGTCTGCTTGAAACCGGCTTTGTCGTTTTTCTCCAATTTGATAGGGTATCCATCAGGTCTTTACTGAACTTCTTTGGAAGGGAGTTTTGGGAGTATATCAGGAACGGGGTTGTCCATTATGCGGGAAATTTGGGAGGATCTGAGGAACAGGTTACGTTCCAGGATTTCGGAAGGCAGTTTCAGGATATGGATTGCGCCTTTGGCCTATGATGGGTATGAAGGCAATGCCATTGTTTTGAGATGTCCCAACCAGTTTTTTGCCTCTTGGGTTCAAGAACATTACCTGCCTTATCTCAAGGAAGATCTGGCCAGTATAGGTAATGATCTTGCCATCAGGTTAAAGCCTGTTGAAAAAGTGCGGGAGTCTGCCAAGAACCAGTTGCACCTTCCCAAGTTTTCGCCAAGTGAGCTGCCAAGGCCTCATTTCTGTGAGCGCTTTACCTTTGATGAATTCGTGATAGGAGAGAGTAACCGCTATGCACATGCGGCATGCTGGGAGGTTGCCAACGGTGGTGCAGTCGCAGGCAGAACCATTTACCTGCATGCAGCTTCAGGGTTGGGGAAGAGCCACCTTACACAGGCAGTAGGACACCGGATCCTTGAAAAACAGTCAAGGGTCAGGGTCTGTTATCTCACTGCCAATGATTTCACACAGCAGGTGGTAACTGCCATCAGGCAGAACAGTCTGGATGCGCTCAAGAAAAAGTACAGCAGGTTATGTGATGTGCTTATGCTTGAACAGGTGCACTGCCTGGCAGGCAGAGAGAGGACCCAGGCAGAACTCGCCCTGGCCATTGATCCTCTTATCGACAGGGGCAAGATTATAATACTCACCGGCAATCAGCCGCCTAGAAACATCCGTAACATGAGTGATGTTTTGAAATCTAGGCTGGCTGGCGGCATCATAACATCCATAAATCCCCCTGATTTTACGACAAGAAAGAAGATAGTCTTGAGAAAGGCCAAGGGCCAGGGCATTGCCATTGATGAAGATACTGTCGAATACCTTGCCAGGCACTTGAAGGGAGATATAAGGAAGATAGAAAGCGCAGTCATTGGACTCATTGCCAAGTCCTCGCTTCTGAAACGGCCTGTAAATCTCGACCTGGCGCGTGAGATAATCCATGAGATCATGGGAGAGCCTGAGCCCCTCTCGGTGGCCATGATCAGGGATATCATATGTACTCACTTCAGCCTGGAACCGCAACAGATCCGCTCCCGGTCCAGAAAGAGGGATGTGGCATTGCCAAGGCAGATCGCAATGTATCTTTCAAGGAAGTACACGGATTCCTCTCTGCAGGTCATAGGCAGGGCGTTTGACAGGGATCACGCCACTGTGCTGCATTCTGTCAGGAAGATTGAAAAGCAGATGGCTGTTTCCGGCAAGTTCCGCAGCCAGGTGAAGTACCTGGCGAGCCAGCTGGAAAAGCACAGGTGGCAGTGACGACGTCTGGATGAAGAAGCTCGGCAGGCGCATTGTCAGTCAGTTTCAGGCCATACTGGGTCAAGATTTTTTCCTTACAGACCCTGCAGACACTGTCTGTTATTCCTTTGATGCCAGCGGTATAGAATCTGTTCCATGGGCCGTAGCTCTCCCCGCGACCACGGAAGAAGTCAGCCAAATTCTGAAACTGTGTCACAGGGAGGGCATCCCTGTAATCCCCAGGGGAGCTGGCACCAGCACGACCGGTGCCTCTGTTCCATGTGCCAGCGGGATATGTCTCTGCCTTGCCAGGATGAATCGCATTAAATCCATAGATCCGGTAGAGCTTTCCTGCGTGGTGGAGCCAGGTGTCATTACCGGAAGGCTTCAGGAAGAGGTGGAAAGGCAAGGTCTGTTTTACCCGCCTGATCCTGCCAGCCTTGCTTTTTGCACTATTGGCGGTAACGTAAATACCTGTGCAGGCGGGGCCAGGGCAGTGAAGTACGGGGTCACCAGGGATTATGTTCGTTCACTTGAGGTGGTGTTGTCTGACGGCACTGTGATAAGGGCCGGGGCATCCACAGCCAAGGGTGTTGTCGGGTATGATCTGCGCCATCTATTTGTAGGCTCAGAGGGTACTTTGGGAATCATTACAGAGATAACCCTGAAACTGCTGCCAATGCCTGCTGCTGTGGGGACAATGGCCGCTGTATTTCCCTCTTCGCAGGCAGCCATGGATTCTGTGACATGTCTCTTTACTACGGGTATCCTGCCGCGTTGTGCAGAGTTTATGGATGCCCTGAGCCTGGATTGCATCCGGGAACTGCTGCCCTTTGAGCCTGGTCCTGAAGATCGGGCGCTTCTTATTGTGGAAGTGGATGGGCCGGCTGTGTCCATAAATAGTCAGTTGGAACAGGTCCGCCAGTGCCTTTTGAATAGCAGGGCATCTGCTGTTTATGAACCCGGGACATCCGTAGAATTGTCCAGGCTCTGGAGTGCCAGGCGCAGTCTTTCTCCCTCCATAAAGAGGCTTGGATTTGAGAAGAAGATCAGCGAGGATATCTGCGTGCCAAGATCCAGCCTGTCTTCCATGCTTGCGTTTCTTCAGGATGTCGCGAGTATCTCTCCTGTTGAAATATTGACATTTGGCCATGCTGGTGATGGAAATTTGCACGTAAATCTGTTATTTAATACCAGGGATTTTCGTTCAATGGAGGAAGTGGATGGCCTTGTAAGAACTATTATGGAGAAGACCGTTGCCCTCGGCGGGACGATATCAGGCGAGCATGGAATTGGACTTTCCAAAAAGCCGTTTCTTGATATAGAATTGTCGCCTCCTGTAATAAGGCTGCACAGGGAGCTGAAGTCTCTGTTTGATCCCAAGGGCATATTGAATCCTTACAAGATTTTATGACAGGATTCACCGGGAGCGGCGCATGTCTTATCTGTTAAAGGCTTTTGCAGATTTAAGGCAGAAGGCTTGCAAAAATCCCCTCTGTATTTTGATAGCCCGAGACAGCAGAGCATTCGTCAGCATAAGCGGTGCAGTGAGTGGACAGTTTTTTTTACATAGGCCCGGAGATCAGGATTTTATTTGCGATAAGTCTTCATGCTGAGGTGTCAGGGCATTTTCAGGAGGAAATCTTATGCTGGTATCAGGGTTGATTGCTGCTGGAGGTTCAGGCACAAGGCTGGGTGATTCAGAGCCAAAGCAGTTTCTGGATCTTGGCGGCATGCCGGTTATTGCATGGAGTGTGGATGTCTTTTCCAAGGCAAGCGAGATAGGGGAAATCGTCCTGGTATGCCCGGCCGATTATATGGAGAAGGCCAGGGAAATTGCCTCAAAGTACTGCATCGGCAAGTCCTACACCGTGGTTGCCGGCGGTACCACCAGGCAGGAATCAGTGCGCAATGGGCTTCAGGCTTCTTCGCGGGATATGAACTGGGTTGCTGTACATGATGCTGCAAGGCCTTTTATAACTGCCCAGGAGGTGGATGCCGTGTGTCTTATGGCCAGGGATTTGGGCGCCGCCATTACTGCCAGCAGGATTGTAGATACTATTAAGGAAATTCATGACCAGATCATCACCAGGACTCTGGATCGCTCGGATCTTGTTGCTGCGTATACTCCGCAGGTATGCCGTAAGGATGATCTTTTGTCTGCCTATGAGATCGCTGACAAGAGCGGTTTTCACGCAACTGACGAGGCAAGCCTGCTGGAAAATGCAGGTATCAACGTAGCGGTATATATCGGGTCTTCTCTTAATTTCAAGATAACCACAGCCGATGACTTGCAACTTGCCAGGGCTTTAGCAGCATGGCAGAAAGAGAGACGTTCTGCTGATGCCTGATTCCAGGGAGTTCAGGACAGGTTTTGGCTATGATGTTCACAGGCTTGTTTATGGCAGGGAGCTGATCCTTGGCGGTGTGAAGATAGAATATCATTGGGGTCTGCTGGGTCATTCTGATGCAGATGTGCTGCTGCATGCCATATGCGATGCACTTCTTGGGGCAGCAGCCCTTGGTGACATAGGCAGGCATTTTCCTGATACTGATGCTGCCTATGCGGGCATTTCCAGTATTTTGCTCCTTGAAAAGACAGGTGAAAAATTATCAGGGCGAGGCTGGCGCATCAGTAACATAGACAGCACTATAGTGGCACAGAGGCCAAAGCTTGCTCCATATCTGGAGGAAATGACCCTGAATATCGCGAACTGTCTGGGACTGTCAGACTCCTGTGTAAACGTCAAGGCCACTACTACCGAGGGCCTTGGTTTTGCAGGCCGGGAGCACGGCATTGCTGCTTATAGCACGGTATCTATTGTCAGGTAGAGCTATTAAAATAACAAGCTGGGACTGCCTGTTCTACTCTGGTACTATATGAGTTCCAGGTTTCGGGAATGTCTATGAATGATCAGGAAAAGAGACCACCGTTGATCTTTGAATGTTTCAGGGACAGCCTTATAGGCAGGAATGCGCGCGGGATAATCCATAATATCAATACTCCGCTTCAGATATTATCCATGCAGATAGGCCTGATGCGTATGGATGTCATGAAGATGGAACAAATGAAAGAAACACATGATGCTGACAGTTCCTGCCGAAACAACGACATGGAGTTGGCGGAATTCACCCGTCAGATCGGCAGCCGTCTGGAGCAGATGGAAATGGCCCTGGAACACGTAAATGCCCTGATGAATCTGCTGTCAGGCCATGTAGATGGCGATGCGGGTTCGGAGGTCAGGAAGCCAGTGGTACTTAACGATCTGCTGGAAGAACATGTCAGATTCTGGATGTCTGATCTCTTTTTCAAGCACCAGGTGCATCTTTCAATCAATCTGCCAGAGATTTCTCCTGTCATCAATACCTTTGAAGCACATCTGAGAGATGTTATAGACGGCACAATGTATGGATGCCTTGAAGCATTGAAGCAGGGCAGCGATCCAGAGCTCAAGATCGATTATTTTAGTCTTTCCGGGCATAAATACACGCACAGGCTCTCTTTTATCCAGAACGGCGCCCTGTTTCCAGCAGATGAACTCAGGATGATTGCAGAAAGGCTTGTCAGCGAGGGAGGATTTTCGTATTCAAATCTTGAAAATCTATCCCGGGGGCTCATGGCCTTTCTCCTGGCATATGTCAACGCAGGAGCTATAGGCTGCGCCCTTGAAATAGAAAAAGATCAGGTCAATATCCTGCTGCAGTAAACAGGGAAGGAGTATTCCTGTATCTCTGAGCGTAACTGATCATAGGGTTATGCCGAGTTTTGTGGCACACCTTTCCCATTTTATAAGCGTTCAATGAGCAGGCCGGATTGTCAATGTTGCTTTTCGAGATGTTTTGGCAGACAGCAGGCCTTGCAATCCCTCTTTTCTTGTCCTCTGTTTGTCATGTCCAAGATTCGTCCATTAACGTCAAAAAAATGGCACAATTTGTTTGACAGAATATTCAGGTCTTGTTAACGTCAATTCAATCTAACTGATTTTACCGTAAAAATAATCAATAGCCATGTTTTTCTGTATATATACAATTGGGATTTCAGGGAAGATAAAAGGGTATTAGTAACGAAGTTAGAGGCCTGCTATGAGTGTTCCTTAGGTAGGCGGTACCATGGGGAGGGGCCGCAGCGCAGTATCCTGGCTGCGGCAGAGGATCTGCTATCTTTGAATATATTGAGTTATGTTGTTGATGCATTTGGAGAGATATTGACATGAGAAACGAAAGCATTCTCGTAGTCGATGACTCGCCGGAGATAAGATTTTCCATGGCTGAAGTCCTGAAGACCAGCGGCTTTTCCGTGGAAATAGCGAGTGACGGACAGGAGGCTATAGATATACTGGATAGCCGCTTTTTCGATATAGTTCTTACTGATCTTGCCATGCCAAGGAAGACAGGCATGGATGTCCTGGAATATGTCACAGAGATCTCTCCTGAAACAATCTGTATAATTCTTACCGGCTTTGGTTCGATTCAGGGGGCTGTAGAGGCGCTCAGGATGGGGGCCTACGATTACCTGTGCAAACCCATCAAGCCTGATGAAGTTACAATCCTGCTGGAGAAGGCCCTGGAAGTGCGTGAGATAAAGCGTGAAAATCTCAGCCTAAAGCAGGAACTTCAGAATAAATACGGCTTTGGAAAGATCATTGGCACCAGCAAGCCCATGAAGGAAGTCTTTACCCTGATTAACAAGGTGGCGGACACCTCAAGCACCATCCTCATTACCGGCGAGAGCGGGACCGGCAAGGAACTCATCGCCCATGCCATTCACTATGGCAGCAGCAGGAGCAGCAGGCCTTTTGTGCCAGTCAATTGTGCAGCCATTCCAGAAGAGCTGCTGGAAAGCGAGCTCTTCGGGCATGAAAAAGGGGCCTTTACACATGCCATTAAGACCAGAATCGGGCGCTTTGAACTGGCCAACAAGGGGACCATATTCCTTGATGAGATAGCGGAGATGAGTCCTGCCTTACAGGTCAAGCTGTTGAGGGTCCTGCAGGAACGCAAGTTCGAGAGGGTAGGTGGCGTAAAGACCATCAGCGTGGATATAAGGATCGTGGCAGCCACCAACAAGAACCTGGAGGAGGCTGTAGAGAAAGGAAATTTTCGTGAGGACCTGTATTACCGCCTGAATGTCATCCCAATCCATGTCCCGCCTCTTAGAGAGAGGAGGGAAGATATACCCTTGCTGGTCAGGCATTTTTTCAAGAAATTCTGCAAAGGCAAGAGCCAGTGCGTTGACGGCATAACCAGTGAGGCCATGCAGGTGCTTACCAATTATGACTGGCCGGGAAACGTGAGAGAACTGGAAAATATTGTGGAGCGTCTCGTCATACTGACAAGCAATAAGCAGATTACTGTCGAAGATATTCCGGATCAGATAGTTAAGAAGGCTGCCACGCCTTTTACACCTTCTCTGGTGGGTGGCCTGATAGAATTGCCTGATGAGGGTGCGAGCCTCAGCAAGGCCGTTGAAGAATTGGAAAAGAGGCTCATCCTTCAGGCCCTTGAAAAGACAGGCGGAGTGAAAAACAGGGCTGCAAAGCTCCTGCAGATGAACCGCACTACTCTGATAGAAAAGATGAAGAAACTAAAGCTCATGAAGAGCACCAAGAAGGCAGCATGATGAAATATATTGTTTTTACAGAAAGGATGACAGCTATACTCGCGTTGTTTATGGTCGGCTTGTGTTGTTTTTCTCCTTCGTTGCTGTCAGCGGAAACATCGGTCAGGAGGCCAATGGTGGCCATTTTGCCCCTTGAATCACCTGGTGGCAGTATGTCGTATGTCGGCCCTGCAGTAACTCAGATGCTGGATACCAGGCTGGCTTCAGAAGGTATAGACACATTTATAGTTCCAAGTGCAGGAAATCAGACAGAAGCCATAAGCCTTGCGGATTTCATGGTAGATGGAAAGATCACTGAAGACAATAACATCTTTGACGCAGAGATAGCCCTGAAGAAGCCATCGGGTGGGGAGGTTTTAAAGGTCTGGCATTTGAAAGCGGTCAGTCTGGACGCCTTGGCGCAAAATGCAGCGCTTTTTTCTGTAAAACTGGCAGATACCATCAAACATGCCGAGCAGGTGCTTATTCCGTTGTCAGGAGAGGGAGGGGCTGCGGAAAACAGTGCAGATGCGGATCTTTCCAAGGACGATTTTGCCATGGCAAGACTCCATCCAGACAAGCTGGTCAGGGAACAGCTCAAGCAGGATGAGGAAAAGGAGCTGGAAGCCCAGCGCCAGAAGACAGAGGAACAGAGGCAGCAGGAACAGCAACTGGCCCTTAAAAACAAGAAGTCTGATGATGAGAATTGGTTCCCACTGCCTGATGTGTACGATGCTGATACCGATGAACCGGCAGAGCCGGAAACAGAGGCCGAGGTGCCTGCCCCTGAAGAGGCTAATGCTTCCGCTGGTTCAGTGAGTGCTTCCACAGGTCAGGCCCAGGATAAAAAATCATGGTTTTCCCGGCTTTGGCCCTTTGGCAGTGACAAAAATGCAGAACAGGAATCTTGGAAGAAAGAGCGGGCAAAACTGGAAGAGAACGAGGCAGAGACCGGCAGGGAAGCCAAGGTTGTTCCGGAAGATGATGTCCCTTATCCACCACCCCGCCAGGTCAAGTTTGAGATTCCAGAGCCGGTTCCACTGGATGAGGCCCTCGCCAGGGTAGACAAGATGTATGCAGGCAGTAAGCCTCAACCAGAAGAGGACGAGGGCTGGTTTTCCTGGCTCTGGCCTTGGGGCAGCAAGGAATCCTCAGAGGCAGTATCACAGGCTACACTCCATAAGCGGGAAGCCGTCCAGGGTAAAATCGAGCAGGGCAGCGAAATGCATGGCATGATGGACAACATGATTAATAATATCTCGGCAGAAAAGGCAAAGGCCGGGACAGAGTCTCAGGAACAGGTCCAGCAGCAGCGTCAGGAGCATGTGCGTTTTACTTCTGTACCGGTTTCTGCACAGGATAATGAACCACAGGAAACATCAGTTTCTTCTCTGCAGGGAGCTCAGGCCAAGCCTGCAGATGCAGCTACTGCTGAGGAGCATATAAAGTCTGCGGAAAATACTGTTAGCGCAACAATGCATGAATATGAATCTTCTGACAATGAGGCAGTGGCTGACAGCCAGGCCGAGGCTGAGGCTGAGACTGCAGAAACCGATCAAGCCCTGTCAGACAGAACTGCTGCTGAAAATACCGAGAGTGAAGGGGCTGCACGGAATTTTGATGGCCCTATCTGGAAATGGTATTAATCCGGGTTAATGCCTGACGGCGGATAGCCTGTCAGGCCAAGTTGTTTTATTTCAGCCTGCCTGATCTGTTGCATCTTTTTCAAAATCGCAAGCAGAGTCGTGTTCTTTCCAGCGCTTTCTCTCGTTCAGATAGCCAAGGCCCAGGACAGCAGCAGCTCCAAGTGCCAATCCTGTAAATCCTGCAAAGATCCACAGGGAAGAGCAGTCATCACTTTTCTCAGCCTTCAAATCCCTGTGGCAGTACCGGCATACTACCGCATTCTTCTTGATTTTTTCCCTACAATATGGACATATTTTCCCGAACATGCTTGGCCTCCATTTTATGGTACACTTGTGAGCGCAATGCATAATTTTGGCATCAATTATAGCAAGTTATAACACGAATTTCCTGTATATTTGCCACGTCAATAATAAAAACAGGTTATCCCGTAAGGTTGATGAATCCGTAAAAACAGGTCTTCTCACGCAAAGACGCTAAGGTGCTCTCCTTTTCTTTTATAATTACAATACATTATCTTTGCGATCTTTGTGGCTTTGCGTGACATTTGGACTTTTTACGAAACTATCAAGGTTAGCTGCAGATTTGCCCGCCAAAAGTCCCTTTTCCTCAAACATCACTGGCAGAATCCCTTTATACCAGATTTTGTCGTGCCTGTATTCAAGTAAAACAGGATAGATTTCCACCCCGTTTTCTTGCGCCTTGCGAAGCTTGTTGGCGAATGCCGGGTCTGTGTTGGAATTCGCCATGAATATCCTGGAGTTGCTTCTGAAGACAAGAAATATTACCGCCGCCCTGTCTCCCTGGTGGCGCACTGCGATGAGTTCTTCAAGGTGTCTTCTGCCCCTGTCTGTAGGGGCATCAGGAAACATGGCAACCAGCCCGTCTTTACTTGCCAGGGTGCAGCCCTTGATTTCCGTGTAGATATTCCGGGTGCCTACAGTGATGAGAAAGTCCAGCCGGCTTCTGCCGTATTTTACCTCTGGCCTCACTGCATTTACCTTGCCAAAAGGGGAAATTCCCTTGTTTTCAATGATGGCCCTTGCAATAGAAGGATGTAATCCTGAATTGACGATGATCCATTTCCGATCATGTCTTGCTGCAACAAGATCCCATTCCGTCTTCCTGCCGGGACCTGCTGCATATTTCAGCAGGAGCTGATTGCCTGGAAACAGCAATTCAGTGAGACGTCCGGGATCTCTTACATGCACTTTCAATGTCTCCTTGATGCCGGGATCTGCAAGTTTGGCAATGGCCAGAAAGCGGTTGGGCCTGGAAATGAGAACGGCCTTTCTGTCCCAAGGTACTGAAATCAGCTCAACCATGTCTTTTCTTGTTTTCTTCAGCCTCTGAAAGCCTGCAATACAGGGGGATCAGGCTGGCCGGGTCTGCCGGTGCGCTTTCCCCGTTTTTAATTTTTTCTTCTGCCATAATGCCGGCAAGAGAAGGCGGTAGATGCCAGAGACGCCGCGGTGCGAATACAGCCCTGGTTCCAAACATTTTTAAGATATGTTTGCCATAGGTTGCAAGTCCGTCTCCGGTAAACAGGATATCATTCTCCGTCGGCAGGATGCCAGGCAGTGCCTCAGGGCTTACGGCAGTATAGTTAAGGATCTGCCTAAGCCCATGAGAAGGCGAGGGCTGATAAAGGCTAGTGTAAACCTGCATCCTCCTCGCATCTATTACCGGGCAGATAAGCCTGGAATCTTCCAGGCTGCAGTTTTCAGCCATGATGTCCAGTGTAGGGATGCCCATGACCGGGATGTTATGGGCCATGGCAAGGCCCTTGACCGTGGCAAGACCGATGCGCAGGCCGGTAAAGCTGCCAGGGCCAAGGCTGACGGTGATAAGGTCTATATCCTGCCAGGATATATCCATCTGTTCCATGAGCCATACTATGCTTACCATAAGGCGCCTGGAATATGTCCTGGTGCCGGACATGATGATCTCACCCAGTATCTCGCCTGACCCGGTTATGGCTATGCCGCCTGTCAGGCTTGATGTCTCTATCGAGATGACAAGCATGATCCTCGCTGACTATGGCTTTGGCAGTGGAGGAATCAGGCCAAACAGCCTGGCTATGTCGTTGTAAAATACCAGCAGCATGAGTGATCCAAGGATCAGGATTCCTATTTGCTGGGCTATCTGCATCTGTCTGGTGGTCAGCGGGTGGCCTATGATAGCCTCTATGGTCAAGAAGAAGAGATGGCCGCCATCCAGGACCGGGATGGGAAGCAGGTTGAGTATGCCCAGGTTAACACTTAGAAGGGCCATGAAGTAAAACAGGTTCAACATGCCCTGCTCTGCCTCCTGGCCAGCCATCTGGGCAATCATTATAGGTCCTCCAAGGGCTGAGAGGGGCACCACGCGCTCTACTATCTTTGCAAGGCCTTCCCATGTCAGCTTGGTGAGTTCCCAGGTACGCTCTATTGACATCTTGAGCGCAGTCAGCGGGTTTACTTTTTCTATGCGCAGGCGTCCGGCAGCTGTTATGCCTATGAGGGGTGTCTTGACCTCTTCTCCAAAGATGTTTTTTACAGTGGAGACCTCTGGTTTTACAGAAAAACGGAGTGTTTTGTCACCTCGTTTTATGAGGATGTTTACCGTTTCTCCCTTGCTGGACCTTATGTATTGAGATACGTCATCCCATGTCTCGATCTCATGGCCGTTAACAGCCAGGAATACATCTCCTGGCTGTATGCCTGCCCTGGCAGCAGGAGAATCTGGTTTTACCTTGCCAATTTCCGGCATAAATACCGGATTGCCATAGAAGATGAGTATAAAAAATATGATGAGCTGAGCCAGGAGGAAGTTTGCAAACGGGCCTGCCGCTACCACCAGGGCCCTGTGCCATACCGGCCTGCCAGAGAAGGCATAGGGGTGATCGGCATCGCTGACTTCCTCGTCAGGCTGTTCTCCTAACATCTTTACAAAGCCGCCCAGAGGAATGGCCGATATGCAGTAGTCCGTGCCATTTTTGACAATACCCCATAGCCTTGGACCAAAACCTATGGAGAATTTGAGCACCCTTATGCCAAGGGCTCGGGCCACTGCAAAATGCCCAAATTCGTGGAAAAATATAAGGGCACTGAGTACCAGGATAAAAGACCAGAATGTAGTCATCTATGCGTGCTCCCTGATTTCATCAGCAAGGGCATTGGCCTTCAGCCTTGCAAGGGCATCGGCCCTCAGCACATCATCCAGATTTTCCATCTGTTCCCCTCCGATTTCATCCAGTACAGCAGCGATGATATTCGGTATCTCGAGATACGGTATCCTCTTCTGAAGGAATGCTTCTACTGCCACCTCGTTTGCGGCATTGAGAACCGTAGGAGCTGTGCCTCCCATGTCCAGTGCCTTGAATGCCAAGCCGAGACATGGGAATTTATCTATTTGGGGCAGTTCGAAGGTGAGGGGACCGCAGTTGAAGATGTCAAGGCTGGGCATTGTAAGCTCCATCCTGTCTGGCCAGTTCAGGGCATATGATATTGGAACACGCATGTCCGGGATGCCCATCTGGGCAAGGATGGAGCCATCCACGAATTCCACCATGGAATGTATGATGCTCTGTGGATGCACCACTACCTGGATGCGGTCAGGCGATATGGAAAATAGCCAGCGTGCCTCGATTACCTCCAGCCCCTTGTTCATGAGCGTTGATGAATCCACTGAGATCTTGGCACCCATTGACCAGTTGGGGTGGGCTACCGCCTGTTCAGGGGTTATTGATTGGAGTTCTTCGGCAGGCCTGGTTCTGAACGGGCCACCAGATGCAGTAAGCAGTATCTTTCTGACCTGGCTGTCTTTATATCCCTGCAGACATTGAAATATGGCAGAATGCTCGCTGTCTATGGGTAACAGTTTCACGCCTTTCTGCTTTACCATGTCCATCACCAGAGCGCCTGCTGCTACAAGGGTTTCCTTGTTGGCAAGTGCTATGTCCTTGCCAGCCTCTATGGCGGCAATGGTTGGTATCAGGCCTGCTGCACCTACCATGGAAGAGACCACCATGTCTGACTCCGGCATGGCTGCCAGCTCTTTGTAGCCGTCCTTACCATAGAGTATGTCTGTGTCCGGGCCTGTCTCTTCGGCAAGTTTGTCTGCCAGCTCTACTGACATGACAGCAACTTTTGCAGGTGAAAATTCCCTGATTTGTTCTGCCAGCAGCTCTACATTACGGCCTGCCGCAAGCCCTTTAATCTGAAGGCGGCCTTTCGAGCGCCTGACAATATCCATCACGCTTTGGCCTATGGAACCCGTAGAGCCGAGGACCACTATGTTTCTATATTGGAATGACATTAACGATTACCTTGGGATTTTTGACATTTCTTATACATCTTGATTAATGGAAACAGGAGCTGCCATGCGAGAGATAGAGTATCCAGAACAGGACCGGCCCTGCAAGCAGCAGTCCGTCCACCCTGTCAAATACGCCGCCATGGCCAGGTAGTATATGACCGGAATCCTTGATGCTGCAGGCCCGTTTTATAACGGATTCTGCCAGGTCTCCGATCTGGCTTGTTATACCAAGGAGTACTGCCATGAAGACCAGTGTCAGCGGGTCCACAGCCCTGAGGAATGCAAGCCATGAAAGCAGTGCTGTTGCCATGCAGGCTGCCAGCCCGCCTATGCTTCCCTCCACGGTTTTGCCCTTGCTGATGGCATGGCAGAGCTTTCGTTTTCCAATTGTTTTGCCAGTGTAATATGCGCCTGTGTCTGCTGCCGCCACTACTGCAAACAGAAACAGTATCCAGAGGTTTCCATTTGGCAATCGGTATAGCAGCCCGATAAGGCTTGCACACAGGCCTATGTAGAGTATGCCAAACAGGAACCTGGTCATCTGCTGGAACGGGTCATTGTGTTGGCCATATGTAAGCAGGATTATTATTATACAGCCTGTACACTGGAGAAATATGGAGAATGAGAGGTTGAGGCCCTGCGGAGCGAAAAGGCTGGTGGCAACCGGCATTAGCCCCAGCAGGACCCCTGCTGTTTGAAAGATTCTATCTCCTTGGAATGCCATGGAAAAATATTCATACAGGCAGAAGAAGGAGATGGCAAACAGCAGGCAGTTGAAGAATATGACTCCCCCCCACAAAAGCCCTGATAAAAGGACAAGACTTAGAACAAGACCTGTCAGGACTCGCTGCTTGTGCATCTCAGAAGGATCTGCTCGCCTGTCATTCCAAACCTGCGCTCCCTGCACCTGTAATCGTTCAGGGCCTTCATGAATTCCTGCCTGTTGAAGTCAGGCCAGAAGGTGGAGGTGATATATAGCTCGGAATAGGCTGCCTGAAAAAGGAGGAAATTGCTCAACCTCTGTTCGCCGCTGGTGCGGATAATAAGGTCCGGATCGGGAATGTCTCCTGTCTGGAGAAATGTCCTGAAGGAGGCTTCATTTATGTCCTCAGGCTTCATGCGCCCCATCAGGCATTCCTCGGCAAACCGTCTCGCTGCCTCGGTTATCTCGCTCCTGCCGCCATAACTCAGCGCAAGGATCAGGTCCATCTCCCTGTTGAGGGCTGTCCTCTCCATGGTTTCTACCAGGAGTGAATATACCTTGTCCGGCAGTGCTTCTATTTCACCGATGGCCCTGAGGCGTATGCGTTTATCCATGAGCTCTTCGAGTTCTTTCTGGAGATACTCATACAGGAGGCTCATGAGGGAGCTCACCTCGTCAAATGGCCTGGACCAGTTTTCTTTTGAGAATGCATAGAGTGTCAGATAGCGTATTTTAAGCTCTCTCGAGACAGTTACTATCTCTTTGACAGTCTTGGCGCCCTGTCTGTGACCCATGACCCTGGGCATGAGTCTCTGCTTGGCCCAACGGCCATTGCCATCCATTATTATGGCAACATGGCGGGGCAGGGGCTTCAGGGTTGCGATGTTGGATTTTTCAGGCACGTCGATAATCCTCAGAACTCCATTATTTCTTTTTCTTTCTTTTGCAGGATATCATCTATTTCCTTTATGTGCTGATCGGTAATCTTTTGGATATCATCCTGCAGTTTATACATTTCGTCTTCGGATATCTCCTTGTCCTTTTTTTGCGTCTTCAGCTTGTCCATGGCGTCACGTCTGCAGTTTCGTACTGCAACTCTTGAATCTTCAGCCATTTTCTTTACAACCTTGACAAGGTCTTTCCTGCGTTCTTCTGTGAGCGGTGGAATGCTTACCCTGATGATTTTGCCATCATTGGAGGGAGTAAGACCAAGATCTGATGACATTATGGCCTTTTCTATGTCTGCAAGAATATTGTTGTCCCAGGGTTGAACCGTTATTAGCCTGCTTTCAGGAACGGCTATTGTGGCAACCTGATTCAATGGCATCTGTGTCCCGTAATAATCTACCGTAATGCCTTCCAGGAGCGCAGAGGATGCGCGTCCGGTCCTGACATGGGCAAGATCCCTCTCAAACGCAGCAACGGCCTTGTCCATCTTCTTGCCGGTATCTGTTACCACCTGATTTTTCACAGTGAACCTCCTTGCCTATTGATAAAACAGTCTGAAACGACTGCATTGGCTGTAATGGGAAAATACCTGTTAGAATATCGGAACGACTTTCATACCCTGCCGGTTATTGCCAGCATACTACTCCGGTTTTATAAATGTTCCTATCTTTTCTCCGTCAAGTGCCCTTTCAATATTATCATCGGCCAGCATGTTGAATACCATGATCGGAAGTTTTGCATCCCTGGCCAGAGATATGGCAGCAGCATCCATGACCTTCAGTTCATGCTCGAGGATCTCGCTGCAGCTCAGGTTGTCGTATAACCTGGCATCCGGAAATTTGTAAGGGTCCTTGTCGTACACACCATCCACCCTGGTGGCCTTGAACATGATATCCGCATTGGTCTCAAGGGCCCTGAGGGTTGCGGCAGTATCCGTGGTGAAAAAAGGATTGCCTGTTCCTGCCGCAAAGATAACTATTTTGCCATTGGCCAGATGTCTCAGTGCCCGGCCCCTGATAAAGGGCTCGGCCATCTTGCCAACCTCGATGGCCGAAAGCACGCGTGCAGGGATGTTCTGCCTCTCAAATGCATCCTGGAGGGCAAGAGCGTTGATGACTGTGGCAAGCATACCCATCTGGTCGGCTGCTGCCCGGTCCATCCCCTGGGCTGCCCCGGATACACCTCTGAATATGTTGCCACCTCCGACAACTATGCCTATCTCAACGCCTTTTCCCCTGGCCCGGCCTATCTGTTCGGCTACCTCTGAAAGCATTGCTGGAGATATGCCGTAGTCCATTTTGCCCATGAGGGCCTCGCCGCTGATTTTTATAAGGACACGGCGGTATGCAGGGGCAGTCGATTGGCCCTGGTCAGTCATTAATATATTTTCCCTATTCGCCTACCTTGAACCTGGCAAAACGTTTGATGGTGATGTTTTCTCCCATCTTGGCTACCAGGTCGTTCAGGAGATCCTGGATACTCAGGTCCGGATCCTTGACGTAGGGCTGATCCAGCAGGCATATTTCCTTTAGAAATTTTTCAATACGTCCGTCAACAATCTTGTCTACTATATGTTCAGGCTTGCCTGAATCCAACGCCTGTTTTTTATAGATTTCCTTTTCTTTTTCTATAACGTCCTGAGGCGCTTCTTCTCTGTTGATGCAAAGGGGATTGGTCGCAGCGATGTGCATGGCCACGTTTCTGGCAAATTCGACAAACTGGTCGGTCTTGGCTACAAAATCTGTTTCACAGTTCACTTCCACCATTACTCCGAGTTTATTGCCAGCATGGATATACGTCTGCACAACGCCTTCGGACGTAGCCCTTCCTGCTCTCTTGGCTGCCACAGCCAGGCCCTTCTGCCTTAGCAGGTCAACGGCCTTCTCCATATCTCCATCACATTCCTGGAGGGCCTTTTTACAATCCATCATACCTGCATTGGTCCTGTCTCTGAGCTCCTTGACCATTGCAGCAGTTATATCAGCCATAATATGTATTCCTCCATATATTCATAAGGTTATTTATTAAAGATAACCGATGCTGTTTCCTGGTTCATGCCTGCACTGGCATGCTGCCTGTTCTGAACCCGTTTCCAGGGCCCGCATCCATGCAGAGCCCATGGGTCTCCTGGACGGCAGGGAAATTATGCAGTTGCCTGCTCGGAAACCTCGGCCTTTGCTGCCTCTGGCGCCTTTTTTTCTGTGGCGGTAACAGTTTCAGCAGGCCCTGTCTTTGCTTCACGTTCTTCTTCCTGGTCCGCGCCCTTGTCCGTCTCTGCCTGTACGGCCTCTTCGTGTATCTGCTTTCCTTTGATGACGGCATTCGCTATCAGAGAAGTAATCAGCCTGATGGCCCTTATAGCGTCATCGTTACCTGGTATTATGTAGTCTATGCCATCCGGGTCGCAGTTGGTGTCCACAATGGCGACAACCGGAATGCCAAGCTTATTGGCCTCTTTTATGGCAATCTGTTCATATCTGGCATCCACCACATAAACGGCCGAGGGCAGGCCGTTCATATCCTTTATGCCGCCAAGGTTGCGTTCAAGTTTCTGGCGAAGCCGTTCCAGCTTCAGGATCTCTTTTTTAGGGAACCTGTCAATGGTGCCGTCTTCAAACATGGATTCTATCTTTTTCAGCTTGTCGATGCTTTTCTGGATGGTTTTGAAATTGGTGAGCATGCCACCGAGCCATCTATGGTTTACATAAGGCATTCCGGCCCTTTGGGCCTCTTCCATAATGGACTCTCTGCCCTGTTTTTTTGTGCCAACAAATAGCACATTGCCGCCATTTGCCGCGGTCTCCACCACGAATTCATAGGCAACCTTGAACATGCGCACGGTTTTTTGGAGATCTATAATGTAAATGCCGTTTCTTGCTCCAAAGATATACGGCTTCATTTTCGGATTCCAGCGCCTGGTCTGGTGGCCGAAATGAACTCCTGC
Organism: Deltaproteobacteria bacterium; assembly: GCA_026992735.1. Lineage (GTDB taxonomy): Bacteria > Desulfobacterota > Dissulfuribacteria > Dissulfuribacterales > QOAL01 > QOAL01. The sequence continues at coordinate 9,049 of JALWYO010000012.1, read as the reverse complement.
CTCTAACAGCTGCTTCATTGTGACATAAGCCATGGTATTTCCTCCTGTTTAGTGGTTTTGCTTCCGTCTCTCAAGCAAACCGCCCTTTTTACCGCACAAGGCGGCACCACAGGGCATACGAGACGTGTTTTTTTGGTAAAAGTGGCGTCTTTGTAACATCCTGGCGTTTTTTTATCAAGTAATTCCCGCAGGGGAAGGCCTGTTTTGGCTTTCATCCTTTGGAAAATAGTGGATAAAACAATTTTTGATTGACAATAAAGGTATTAGTGGCTATCTTCGAACAATAGGAGGATAAAAAGGATAGAAATGATAGAAATTATTTTAACGGCTATTGCCGTATCAATAGCTCTCTATTTTATTTTGAAGACCATTCTGCACAAGCTGGCGGGCAATGAATCAGAGGACCCGTGCAGTGGCTGCAACTGTTGCAGCTCTACTCTCCGTACAAATACCCCTTCATTTTCGGGGAATGCAGGCTGCGGGTTTTCTGAAGGCCGCTGTCCAGGTGCAGAAACAATGAGCAAGGAGAAAAAAAATGAAAAATAACAGGCCAAAAGTGTGCATAAAAACCGGCCGGCCGGTGGTACACGATGTCATATGCAAGATGTGTCACAGAAGGTGTCCACATGCAGGCAAGCAGGGCAGAAAGCGGGCTTCTATAGCCAGGAAGATATAGTAAACTCATATCTCGGTAACGAGATGTGCATGCTCTGTGTTGCCGGGTGCTCAACATGCCCAGGATCCTGAGATGACAGGCAATTCTATACCACCATGCCCCAGACCCTGGGAAGCCAGTCTGCAACCTCACTGGCCAGGTAGCCGAAAGGCCCCTGTATTTCTGCCAGAAGGTCTGCTGCCTTTGCATGTACAAAGACTCCTATCCTGGCAGCATCCCAGGCCGGATAACCCTGCGCCAGCAAGGCCCCTATAACACCTGTCAGACAGTCACCCATACCGCCGCTGCCCATGCCTGAATCGCCCGTGGAATTGATGGAAATCATGCCCGAAGGCTGGCAAACAATGGTGGAATATCCCTTTAGTACAACGATCGAATTGGTTTCACCTGCCAGTTTTCTTGCAGCGCCTATCCTGTTTTCCTGAACTTCCTTTACTGAACAGTTCAGCATCCTGGCCATCTCTCCAGGGTGCGGAGTTAGTACGCGTGGAGCCTTGCTTTCCTTTGCCAGTTCCAGTACTCCGACAAGGGAAGTCAGGCCGTCCGCGTCCACAACCAGGGGAAGCGGGCAATGGGCAATGATCTCCTGGCTGAAGATGGTAGCCTCTTCGGACAGGCCCAGACCCGGCCCGATACACACAGCCTTTTTTCTGTTATACAAACCCTGCACGTGTTCACTGGCACGAAAACTCGGCTCTCCTATAGGGGTTTCAGGAAGGGCCTCGGTCATTGCCTCAGTGAGTTTTTCAGAGATGACGAACTGGGAGCTCCTTGGAGCAGCCACTGTCACAAGGCCGGCACCGCTTCTCAGGGCAGCCCTGGCGGCAAGACAGGCTGCACCGGTCTTTCCCCTGGAGCCACCTATGACAAGCAGATGGCCGAAGGTTCCCTTGTGTCCGTCAACGGGCCTGGGCATCATGGTTTGGCGGCATTCTTGTTCCTGAAAATACTCTGCTGTGCAGACTGTCTTGGAGATAAAAGCCCTGGGAATACCTATATCCACCACGTGCAGCCTGCCGGTGTAGAGCCTTCCCGGCCAGTTCACGTGCCCGATTTTGGCCATGGCCATTGTCACGGTACAGTCAGCCTTTACGGCACAGCCCAGTACCATGCCTGTATCAGATGACAGGCCGGAGGCAATATCGACAGAGAGAACCTTGGCAGTGCTGCTGTTTATGAGAGAAACTGCTTTTGCGAAATGTGCACCTATCTTTCTGCTGAGACCCGTACCAAAGATGGCGTCCACAATGACGCCGGCCTTGCCGAACAACGGTGTGTTTGCCGCCAGGTGTTCCTCGTCAGCGCATTCATGTACTGTGATGCCCATGTTAATACAGATGTCCAGGTTGGTGCGGGCATCTCCCTTGAATTTTTCAAGGGACGATAGGCAAAGGACCTCTACTGCTGTGCCTTCCTGTTTCAGGCACCTGGCAATTACAAAGCCGTCCCCGCCGTTGTTCCCCGGCCCGGCTACAACCAGGCAGCCCTGCTCAATCTCAGCAGCAAATTCCCGTATCAATATACGTGTACAGCCCCTGCCAGCATTTTCCATCAGGACTATGCCTGGCACCCCAAGATCCTGTATCGTTTTCCTATCAAGTTCCTGCATTGTTGCAGCATCAACCAGCAGCATTTTGAAACCTCCAATAATAGAGCAGAGTAAGAATAATTATCTTCTTGCCATCCACAGGCCAGCCCCGAAAAGCATTATGGCAACACTCAAGACCTGGCCCATGGTGACCCAGCCAAGGGCAATGAACCCTAACTGTGCATCCGGCTCCCTGAAAAATTCCACAAAGAAACGAATTACACCATAGAGCATGAAAAACAGGGCGGTCTTGCGGCCATGTGGCCAGGGCTTGTTTCTGGTCGGCCACAGCAGGCAGAATAGCAGTAGTCCTTCCAGCAGTGCCTCGTAAAGCTGAGAAGGATGTCTGGGCACGAAGCCGCCTTCCGGAAAGATCATTGCCCAGGGAACATCTGACGGCCTTCCGTAGAGTTCGCCGTTTATGAAGTTGCCTATCCGGCCCAGGCCCAGGCCTATCGGGGCAGTTATGCAAAATCTGTCTGACCACTTGAAAAAGTCTGTATGGTGCAGCCTGCAGTAAGTCCATCCGGCCAGCAGAGCACCAGCAGCACCGCCGTGAAATGACATTCCACCGTGCCATGTGGCGATTATCTCAACGGGATGATTGATAAAGTATGGCAGATTGTAAAAAAGGACATACCCCAGCCTGCCGCCAATTATAACACCGGCCACCAATGCCACCATGATACCGTCAAGCAAGGTCAGCTCTGACGCAAGTCTTTCCTGGGTTTTGCCTGCCAGCTCTTCCAGTATTTGTTTCTTTACCAGGAAAAAGGCGGCAAAAAAGCCAAAAAGATACATGAGCCCGTACCACCTGAGTGCAAGCGGGCCTATGTGAATTATAACAGGATCTATCCTGGGATACGGGATCATAGGGTTACATCAGAGACCAGGCTTTTTACCCCCGGGTCTTTTCAGGTTAACCACCCTTGTGCTGCCGCCGGAAGGGCCATCAGGAGGGTTGTCATCATGATCTGGAGGGGGCCCCTGCCTGCCTTTGCCAATAAGCTGGTTAAGCAATGCCACATACTGGCTCCTGATGGCAGGTGCGAGATCTCTTTCCAGCACGAAATAGGTCACTCTGCTCCTCTGAACCCTTATGGAGGAGGTTGTCATGGCATTGATGACATGGGGATGGACCAGAATCCCTCTGTTCTGGTCAAAACTGACAGAGCATGGAAAATACAGGTCAAAAAACGCGGATTTCTCCATGGCAAACAACACGGTCTCCGTCTGTTTATTGTATCGTATCTCTCCCAGGAGCAGTCCTGTGCCCGCCAATTCCAAAAGCACCAGCTCTCTGGCATTTTGTCTGAGCTTCATGAAACTCGGCCCTCCCTGTCATGAATTTCTGCCACTTCTCGATCCATTTTTCTTCCTGCCTTTTCTCCGCCTGCGCCCCCTGGACTTCTTTTTGCCAGGCATCTTGTTCTTGTCCAGTGCAATAACATCCTGGCCCAGAGCCCTTTTAATACAGTTATAAAGTTCTAATGCCTCTGGAAATGTAGCCTTGGAATAGACCCGTTTCTGCCACTGGTTACGCCTGGCACAGAATTCCAGTGGCCAGTATGTTGATATGAGCCGCGCCATGAGGTCCCTGTCTGCCCGTCTGAAATCATACGGCATAAACATTGAATCCAGGAGGGCCCTGACTTCGCAGGTAGGCCAGCGTACCTTTTCAGATTTCAGCGCATGCCAGTCAGGCATAAAATGTAAAAAGGGGATTGCAAGTGCGGATAGAAAAAAGGCGTCGCTCATATCCCGCCCTTTTTTGACCATGTAATCCACCCTGTTCAGCACTTTGAACAGCATATCCCGGAGTTTTGGGGCATCCGGGCCAGACAGCATGCCTTGCAGCGCAGGGAATATCTCCTGGAACAGTCCTGACTCTATCATGAGACGGCTCCAATCAGCGCTGACGCCTGATTTCATATCCTTGAGCCATTCGTCCCGGACCCTTGCTGTTACGCACAGCCTTATCTTGGAAGCATGCCGGCATACAGCATCCCATGTTGTATGGTGGATAGAGAAACCAGTGCGCGCTGCATGGCGTGTGGTTCTCAACATCCTTACAGGATCCCTTATAAAACGCCTTTCGGGATCGCCTATGGTCCTGATGATTCTCCTTTCCAGGTCCCCGATGCCATCCACATAGTCGATTATGCTGAAATCCGCTATGTTATAAAATAGGCCGTTGATGGTGAGATCCCTGCGGAAGGCGTCTTCCCTTGGAGAGCCGAATATGCTTTCGGAGCCAAGACCTTCTCTGGCAGCTTCCCTGTCATCCAGCTCTATCTGTTTCCTGAAGGTGGAAACCTCTATTATCTTGCCACCCTTGAAGTACACGTGTACCAAGCGGAATCTTTTGCCAATTATCCTGCTGTAACGGAAGAGCCGCCTTATTTCCTCGGGAGTGGCATTAGTGCCTATGTCAAAATCTTTGGGCGCCTTGCCCAACAGCAGGTCTCTTACACTTCCTCCTACCAGATAGGCCAGAAAGCCATGGTCCTTGAGCCTGTAAAGTACCTTGAGCGCCTCGCGATCGATATTTTTTCTGCTGATACAGTGCTTGGGCCGCGGAACGATAAGCGGCTTGAAATCCATGTCATTGAAGAGACACTGCTGGCCGTCATGTGCGGATCTGGCAGGTATTGCCTGGGGAAAGTGTCGTTTCCTTCTTGGCCTGTTTCTTTTTTTGCCTGATGAACGGTTGTATTTTTTTGAATGGGACATATTGGCAGGAAGGAAGAATCAGGAAGTCTTTTTGAAGGTAGAGGTGTCTATGGCATATTTCTTGATTTTGTAATTTATGATTCTCAGGCTGGAGTTCAAGAGCTTTGCCGCCCTGGTCTGGTTTCCGTCTGTTTCTGACAGGGCCTCCATTATCAACTTTTTTTCAAAGCTCGCCACCGCGTCCGCAAAACTCTGCCTCCTTATCCTTGTTTCATCTTCATCGACAGAGAACTGGAGGCCTGCAGGCAGGTGGCGTATCCCCAGCACATTCTCATCGCATATTATTACTGCCCTCTCTATGTAGTTTTGAAGCTCACGTACGTTGCCAGGCCAGTCATAATGCATCAGGCAGTCCATGGCAGCCCTGGAAAAACATCTGATATTTTTATTATATTCCTTGCAGAATTTTTCGAGAAAGTGTTCTGCCAGGAGTATAATATCCGTCTTTCTCTCTCTCAGGGGCGGAAGGTATATGGGAAAGACATTCAGCCTGTAATAAAGATCCTCCCGGAATTCGCCCCGCTCCATTGCCTCTTCCAGCTTTTTGTTGGTGGCAGCCACGATCCGGCAGTTTATTCTTATGGTTCTGCTGTCACCAACCCTCTGGAATTCCTTGTCCTGTATTACACCAAGCAGTTTTACCTGCACGCTGTGAGGCAGGTCGCCGATTTCGTCCAGAAAGATGGTTCCCTTGTGGGCCATCTCGAACCGGCCCTTTGAATGGCGCACAGCGCCTGTAAACGCTCCCTTTGCATGACCAAAGAGTTCGCTTTCCATCAGGGTTTCAGGCAGGGCAGAACAGTTTACGCTTATGAATGGCCCCTTGGACTGCCTGCTGTTGAAATGTATGGCCTTTGCCACCAGGGATTTGCCAGTGCCGCTTTCTCCCCTTAGAAGCACTGTGGCATTGCTCTCTGCCACACGGTGCATCATTTCATAAACTTCCTGCATCTGGCTGGAATTGCCTATGAGATTCCCAACCTTGTATTTTTCCGTCAGGGCCATGCGGAGCTTTCTGTTTTCACTGAGGAGCGACTGGCGTTCTGCATTAGTCTCGTGAAGACGCATGACAGACTGGGCTATCAGGCTGCTGATTATGGTAAGAAGCCTTAAATCGTCCTCAAGAGAGACGTTTGGAGCAGCATATCTGTCTATGCTGAGAGCCCCGATGGTATAGGAACTGTGGTTGATCGGTACGCAGATAAACGAGACCTTGCGGTCTTCCCTGGAGACGGTTCTGGTCCTGGTGCGGTTAAGAAACCTGGGATCCTTGGTTATATTGGGAATAACAATAGGCTCACCTGTGGCAACAACCCTTCCGGTAATGCCTTCACCCAGCTTGTAATGGCCCCTGCGCCTGGCCTCTGCAGTAAGACCGTGTGCGACCTCTATCTGCAGTTCGGATGAGTCAGGTTTGAGAATGGTTACTGTGCCTCTTACCATGCCAAGGTGTTCGGCCATGATTTCAAGCACCTTGTCCAGGGCCTTTTTGAGGTTCTTGTTGCCGGAAAGAGCCCTTGTGACCTCGTAAAGGCATGAAAGCTCGGTTATCTGCCGACTCTCAGAGAGGTTTTCTGTTTTCAGATATTCTATATTTTGAACCCGGCGGCCTTTATTCATGGACAATTATTTTTTTGTTTTTTTGTTTTTCATTATGTAACGAGGTCAATGTTACAGGTAGAGTACCTGCCTGTAAGATGGACAGCCCAACTTTACTGGTTTGTTACAATTTTGCAATATTTTTGCCTGAGGAAACAGGAATCACCATCCACATTTTTGCATGAAGAATGCTGCATATGCATAGCATTTATGCAGGGCCTTTCAAGTATTCCATAATTAATGTAAAATAACGGATTGAATTACGTGCAGACCGTTCATCCGGTACTGCGATTGGGTATGCAGAGGATAGCAGCCGTCATCACGCATTTTGCAGAAGCAGTCTTGTTTTCAGGCAATGTCTGTGCAATCGTTAGTAAACCGATTTTGCATGACAGCCATTTGGTAACAGTTGTAAAAACAGTATTTGCAGGAGCGCATCATGGAAAATACAGGTGTAACAGTTATAGAGCATCTCCTTCTTCATCAGAAGCAAAGCCCCATGGCCACGGGGCAGTTCACCAGGTTGCTGACAGAGCTTATTTTTGCAGCAAAGATAATTTCAAGAGAGGTCAACAAGGCCGGCCTCGTGGATATCCTGGGACTCACCGGGGATATCAATGTTCAGGGCGAACAGGTACGCAAGCTGGATGATTTTGCAAACAGGGTTCTGATTTACCGCATGCAGCAGGCCGGCATTCTGTGTGCCATGGCTTCTGAAGAAAACGCTGACATCATAGAAGTCCCGGACAACCGTCCCAGAGGAGATTATCTGCTGGTGTTCGATCCTCTGGATGGTTCATCCAACATTGATGTAAATGTAAACATAGGAACAATTTTCTCTATAATGAAAAAGACCAGTGACAGGAACTATGTCACACTGGAAGATTTTCTCCAGGGAGGATCTTCTCAGATAGCTGCTGGCTATTTCATCTACGGCCCAAGCACCATTATGGTATATACAACAGGGCAGGGGGTTGACGGTTTCACCCTGGATCCATCTGTAGGCGAGTTTCTGCTTTCCCATCCATCCATCAAGATGCCAGAGCAGGGCAAGGTATATTCGGTAAACGAGTCATACAGCTGTTATTGGGATGAAAAGGTCAAGGCCACGGTAGATTATTTCAAGAGCCCTGAAAACGACCGGGGCAAACCTTACACGGCGCGTTACATAGGCAGCCTGGTGGCGGATTTCCACAGGAACTTGTTCTATGGGGGAATATTCATGTACCCAGCTGACAAGAAAGACCCTGCCAAACCGCACGGCAAGCTGAGACTTCTCTGCGAAGCCGCTCCACTTGCCTTTATCGCAGAACAGGCAGGCGGCGCAGCAACTGACGGCAAGGGCAGGATCATGGACATAAAGCCCACAGCGCTTCATCAGAGGGTTCCCCTGTTTATCGGCAGCAAAAAAGACGTGGAAAAGGCAACGCACATTATGTCAGGTGTTTGATAGATTCATGGGCCGAATCTGAAACAAGATTCTATATCTCAATAGTTAGCCGATTAAGGATAAAATATGGTTAATTTAAAGCAATTATTTGAAAAAGCGTTTGAAGAAGTACAATGTATATGTTCAGAAAAGTCCAATGAATATATGTCATTATATGAAAAAGAAGACTTATTAACTCAATGCGACATTTTGATAAATAGAAAATGTATTCCTCTTTTCAAAGAGGAAGATATTATCAATAATTTTATTATTTCTGCATCAAGCTATAGTGTCTTGCGAAAATCGTTTAAAGTGAACTCCCTTCAGACTATTAAAAATTTTGATGCTCACTTTGATACAAATTTTTTTAATAATGATATTCCTCAATACAACTATAAGGAATGGACAAATATAGTTCTCACTTGGGGAACAAAAATATTCTATGATGAATTTAATAGCTTATCTGCATTGCAAAAGAAATTTGAAAATGAATATCAAAAGGGAGATAAGTCATTAAAAAGAAAACCAAAACCTCGAATAGTATGGACATTAGCATCAGGCTTGCCCATAGTAGATAAAATTATACTTACAAATCCTTATAGCTTTATAGATGAATATCATACTATTTCATCTAAGCATCCCGGACAAGCATATAAAAAAGCCAAACTATTTTCAGAAAATAAACGAAAAAATCAAAAAATAGTAGGCATGAGTACAACCTTGGTATGTGATTTTTTCAAGAATATTGGTTTGGGTTATTTCGTAAAAATAGATGTTCATATGAAGGATATTATAGGTGATTTATCTTTTAAAAAATTGAACGATAAAGAACTATTTATTCTAAGTTGGCTAATAAGTAAAGAAGTTGATATAGAACCTTTTTTTCACAATTATGCCCGCATAAGGTTCAGCAGTAATCCATAGTTGGTGTCCATCCAGGAATGCATATCACTCTGATTTAATTGCCTAAAATGGCAAAAATGGGGTGGACTTTTTCGCACGGTCTATTAGTATGTAAAACCGT
>JALWYO010000011.1 GCA_026992735.1 Deltaproteobacteria bacterium | reverse complement strand
AAGCAATGTTCAAGCCACAGGCCGTTACCTTGACAGCAGTTCTTCTTTGAGCATGCAGCAGGCAATGATGTTCAGGGGATTGCCGGTTTTACCGTATTGAATATTGCCTGGATGAAAAATTCTGTTCATAACGCAACCTTCCGGGATCTTGAGAGGGAAAAGCTGGGCCTCGGTAAGAGGTGGTCTCTTGCGAAGCCTGTTGTCTTTTATCTCGTAAGAATGCAGGGGATAATCTTCACACAGCGGACAGGTATAGACCCTGCCGTTTGGAAACACGAAATAGTTTTCGGCAACAATACCAGCACAGGAAAATTGTTCCTGGTTATCCAGGAAGACCTTTGGATAAGTGCAGTACATCCCAAGCCTTGCAGCCTTCATGGCAGTATCAGGCACTATGGCATCCCACTCTTCTCTGGTTAGTTGCAGGTCGGTTTCGTGTCGCTGTGCCGGGTTACCCCGGATGCCTATGACCTGTATGAAAAACCTGCTAACTCCGAGGCTGCTTAAAAGCCCCGGCATGTTAGGCAGGTCATGGATATTTGCCCTGCTCGCAGTAAATATGCTGCTTATGGAAAACTCCTTGCTCCGGGCCTTTTCCATGCCTTTGGTACATGCTTCATAGCTGCCATTGCCTCTCAGCAGGTCATTTATTCGGCTGGATGAGCCATCCAGGCTGAAGCTGAAATAGTCCACCTCTTCAGGTGTGACCCTGTTTAGGATATCGTTAAACAGGTAACCGTTGGTATCAACTGTTACGGATCCGTAACCCAGCTTCCTGGCCTCTTTTATGGCTGCCGCAAGGTCAGGATGAAGGGTGGGTTCCCCTCCAAGGAATATCACGTTTGTGTCTGTTACCGGCTTGATGGCACTGGAATGATCTGTGTGGGAGAAAAGCCTTAGCCAGGACTTGATAGTAGATATGTCCAAGGTCTTTGTGCCATGCTGTTCTGGATTTATATAACAGTGCTTACACTTTAGATTGCAGGCAGTCAGAATATGGAAAAACAGGTTACGGGAATGTGGTTTGAATTCAACAGTCTTTTTGACAATATTCATTGATGATTTTCCTAATGCTATCCTGGATTCAGGAAATTATTGTGCGACATAAGGCGGTTCGAGCCAGAAACAATTTTACAACATTTGGACAAAAAAGAAAGCTACAAACAGGACTAAATAGACATAAATATAAAATGAGATCGGCTTGTTCTGTGATCAATTAGGCTTGACCTGGCACTGCTATTTCCCTCTCTTCCTTATCTTTACAGAAACGATTTCACTTGACACCATTGGGAGGAAAATGCATAAAAAATTTGCTTGACTCTTAAAGGAGGCCGCAATTATCCTTGGATGATTGACGAGGTATAGTCATTCAATGAACAAATCTCAAAATCCAGAGCCAGATATTCCATCTGTATCTAAAATGTACAGGCACAACAGGAGGCTTTCCAACAAGGAGAGGCTCCGGTTGTTCCTGAGCCTTTTTAAAAGGGAAGACAGGGTGCTTATCGTGATAGTCGCAGACCCGGATTCCATGGCGTCAGCCTTTGCAGTCAAAAGGCTGCTGAGCCGCCGGGTGAGCGAGATCACCATTGTCCATCCCAACCAGATAAAACGGCTGAATAATCTGGCCATGCAGAACATCCTGAAGATTCCCATGCAGCCTCTTAGGGGCACCAAGAGAGATGAGTATAGCAGGATTCTATTGCTGGACTCTCAGCCTCCACACAGGAAGGAATTCGCCAATATCAAGTTTAATGCGGTGATAGATCATCATCCGCTGACAGAGGGCTGGACTGCTGATTTTGTCGATATCAGAGAGGAATATGGCGCCGTATGCACCATGATGAGCGAATACCTGAAGGCTGCCAGGATTACGCCTTCTGCAGCACTGGCGACAGCACTCTTTTACGGGATCAAGGTGGATACCCATGATTTTACCAAAAAGGCCACCACCAATGACATTTCCTGTTTCCAGCATCTTTTCAAGAGGATAAACCAGTATTGGCTTAACAAGATAGAACAGTCTGACATAAGAAGATCAGAGCTCAAATATTTCAAGATGGCCTTTCTTAACCTTAAGGTCAGAAAGCATAGAATATATGTACACATAGGCAAGATCGGGAACCCTGACATATTGGTGGTCATTGCTGATTTTCTTACGCATGTCCATGATATAGGCTGGGTTATAGTGTCCGGGCAGGCTGGAGAAAAGTTAGTGGTCATATTCAGATGCGACGGCTACAAAAAAAATGCCGGCAGGCTGGCTGAGAGAGTGCTGGGAAAATACGGGCCGGCAGGCGGGCATAAGCAGAGTGCCAGGGCAGAAATACCCATAAAGAACCTGCCTGAAAAATTTACCCGTAATTTTACAACAGATCTTCTCATCAAGATCTTCATGAAACACCTGGATTGACAGGCACAGTTGAGAAATGAGATATATGGCAAAGACTATTGCAATGATACTGGCAGGTGGCAGGGTTGGAGAACTTGGCATACTCACATTTTACCGTCCCAAGTCCACAGTGCCTTTTGGAAGTCTTTACAGGTTTATAGATTTCCCACTCAGCAATCTCATGTATTCGGGGATCATGAGAGTGGGTATCCTGAGTCAGTACAGGTCCAGTTCCCTTGTGGAACACATAGGCACCGGAGCCTCATGGGATATGATCGGAAGGCATAGAGGCATTACCATCCTCCCTCCCTTCAAGGGGCTTAACGCTTCGGACTGGTATAAAGGCACGGCAGACGCCGTTTACCAGAACCTGGATTTTATCTCTGCGCACCAGCCGGATTATGTACTTATAGTATCAGGCGACCATGTCTATAATATGGACTATAACGAGCTGATAGAATTTCACCGCGACATGGATGCAGATGTTACTGCCGCCTTCGTAAACGTACCTCTTTCAGGTTCCTCCAGGTTTGGTTTTGGCAAGATAGCACAAGATGATGAAAGAGGCGGCAGGCTCATAGAGTACGCGGAGAAACCAGAAAGGCCCATCTCATCCTGGGCTTCCATGACCATATATCTGTTCAAATTTGACGTACTGAAGAAGGTTTTGGAAGAAAACGCAGGTATGGATTCCCACGAATTCGGCAGGGACATCCTCCCCGCCATGCTGGGCCGCCACAGGGTGTTCGGCTACAAGTTCAAGGGTTACTGGGCCTATTGCCGGACAATAAAAGAATACTGGCGGGCAAACATGGACTTGATAGGAGAACATCCAAGGATAGACCTTAACAGATGGCACCTGCGCACCAACCTTGACCATGAAGCAATAAGGGACATGGGCCCAGCCATTATCGACAGCAGCAAGGCATCCAGTGACCCGGTTAAGGATTCCAGGATATACCATGGAGTCAGGATTGACGGGCATGTAGAGCGTTCTATCCTGTTCCCAGGCGTACATGTGGGTGCTGGTGCAGAAGTAAGAGACTCTATCCTGTTCTTTGATACACAGGTGGGGACAGGCGCAAGGCTCAACAAAGTCATCACTGATATAGGGGTCAGCATTGGCACCGGATCCACCATGGGCGCTGCCGGTGCGGCCTCTGACATAAGCATAGTGGGCATGCAGACCCGCATCCCCAAGGATATCACCTTCGAAGACGGTGTAAATGTATATCCACGGATAGGAGCAGAGACCTTTAATAAAAAATATTATGAACGCGGCTCAGTAATAAAACAGCAGGGTGACTGATCTCCGGGATATTTTACTCTGCGGCCATACCGTTTCCGTAACTTCTCAAAAAGCCCGTGAGCTAAAGCTGTAATTCACATTTGCATATAATAACCACGAGGTTCACGAAGACCACGAAGCGTTCATATCAGTATCATTTCGTGCTTTTCGTGGTAAACAGGTCCTTGCTTAGAAATCATTAACCCTGATTTATTGAGCAGTTACCCGTTTCCCGTGTAACTGCCTGATTTGTAACTGCTTGCAGAGTGCCGCAGATGCGGTGCCCTGGGAGCAGTTAGCCGTATCTACAGGCTGCTCCAGTATTCCCTTTGTACATCTACCGCCCTTTCCAGGTCAGGGAACATGCCTTTGGCTGCTTCCAGCTCCATGCAGGCAGCCTTTTCCTTGCTGGTCATACTGTCTGTATTGCTCCTTATCACGGCTGCCACTCCCTCGCGCAGCCCTGTCAGATTATAGCCTCCTTCCAGGCAAAAAACCGGGCCTGTTGCAGCACATGATCCTGCAATCCTGCACAGTTTGTGAGATAAATAAGCAAAACCGGCTTCTGTTACCTTCATACCGCCCAACGGATCATCTTTATAGATATCAAAACCTGCTGAGACAAGCACTACATCCGGGTTGAACTGGCTGGCTATGGGAGCCAGCAGGGTATTAAATATGGCAGCGTATTCGGTATCTCCTGCTCCTGGAGACAGGGGCACGTTTACAGTATATCCCCTGCCCTTGCCTGCCCCGATCTCCACAACGCCCCCTGTGCCTGGATAATACGGATACTGGTGTGTGGAAAAATAGAGCACCCTGTTGTCTTCATAAAAGCTGTGTTCCGTGCCATTCCCATGATGAAGATCCCAGTCCACTATCAGCACCCTCTTGGCATTCAGCTTCTTGACCGCATACCAGGCTCCAATGGCCACGTTGTTAAACAGGCAGAAACCCATGGCGTGATCTCTTTCAGCATGATGGCCAGGTGGCCTGATAAGTGCAAAGCCGTTATGGAATTCCCTGGAATGAACGGCATCCAGGGCCTCAAAAACACCGCCCACTGCAAAGCAGGCTGCATCCCAGGAATCCGCCGACGTGGATGTATCCGGATCAAGCTGGTAATGATCTACCCCGGCGGTACGTTCTATGCGTTCCACGTAATTCATGGTGTGATTCCAGGCAATTTCCTCCTTTAACGCACGTCGTGGCCGCCTCTCTGACGTAATTGCCAGCATATCCGGCTGGGCCATCCTCTTATAAACAGCCCGAAGCCTTTCCTGGGATTCAGGATGGCCGAAACCGGGATCATGTTTCAAATATATTGCATCTTTTATTATCAGGGTTGGCATCTTTTGCATGGGCAGTATCCTTTCAGGAAGGCCTCCTTTCTGGTGTGAAATATAACCCTGTTTCTTGGAGAGGTCTGACGACCGAATGGACAGCCGGGCCTGTGAAATTTCAGAGACCTGATGTTTCCAATATAGTAACTTTCCAGGTCATGATGCCTGATGCTCCAGATCCCCCTGCCTGCCATGATGGCTGATCTCTGGGCGTCCAGTAAACGTCTGGCATAGCTGTCAGGCCGCTGGTAAAAACAGCAATGGGCAAGGCCCTTTCCAAGCAGTATTTCACTGACAAGCCTGCCGTCCACTGTGAAGACATGCGCTATAAGCCTGTCATACTGATCATGGGTCTCCTGCCTGGCAACAATGATATCAATGGGTTTGCCTTCAACCAGTTTCTTGTTCAGGCGGGTAGCCTCCCTGCCATACGGTTCCCCAGGCTTGTAACCGTGGCGGATTTCAGGCGCATTTATTTCAAGATACCTTACATGCCTGCCGTCGGACAGCACGATAGTGTCCCCGTCAATAACGCGCTTGCAGAATACCCTGATTTTACCGCCTTCTGCTGCCGCCCAGGAGGTGCTTCCGGCCAGCACCAGCATGGCAAGCAATACAGAGACGAGTTTTCTCAGGACCGGGCCTGCATTCAGGCATTCTTTAATCATCCAAACAGGTTTCATCAGTATTTAAGACAGTTCTTCACCTGTGAGCAGTCTATATGCTTCAAGGTATCTCTGCCTGGTCTTTTCTATGATCTCAGCCGGAAGATGAGGGGCAGGAGGCTGCTTGTTCCAGTTGATGGATTCCAGGTAGTCCCGCACGAATTGCTTGTCAAAACTCTGCTGAGACCTGCCCGGTTCATAGGAATCCAGGGGCCAGAACCTGGACGAGTCAGGCGTAAGCACTTCGTCTATGAGGCAAAGGCTGGAATCCACGAATCCGAATTCAAACTTGGTATCAGCAATAATTATCCCCCTGCTCAATGCATAGCTGGATGCGTATTTATAGATCTCAAGGCTCAGGCTGGCTACCCTGTCCACGGTATCGTGACCAATGAGTTCCGATGCCTTCTCCACTGAGATGTTTTCATCATGCAGCCCTACATCTGCCTTTGTGGATGGTGTAAAGATAGGTTCCGGCAGCTTGTCTGACTCTTTCAGGCCTTCGGGCAGCTTTATACCGCATACACTTCCGGTCTTCTGGTAATCTTTCCAACCGGAACCAGTAATATAACCCCTGACAATACACTCAATGGGCAGAGGAGTCGCCTTTTTCACCAGCATGCTTCTTTTTTCTAAAAGCTCTCTGTACTTAAGCAGCTCTGGAGGAAAGTTTGCAACCTCTGTTTCAATGATATGGTTGGGAACCATATGTTCCAGTATCTTGAACCAGAACACAGATAGGCTTGTGAGAATTCTGCCCTTGTCAGGAATGGGTTCCGGGAAGACCACGTCAAAGGCAGATAGCCTGTCAGTGGCCACCATGAGTATATTCTCTCCACAGGCATACAGGTCTCTTACCTTGCCCCTGTGAATCAGTTCCAGCTCCGGGATCGTTGTTTCGAATACAGCCATGTTTTCTCCTGTATCAATTAAATTATTTGATGGTTCAACTGTACAAGCGTGATTAATCTCTCATGTGTTCAGCATGAAAAACAGATAAGATGCAGCTGTCAAGAAGATCAGGGCAACTACCATGAGATTGCGCCACCAAGGCACCATGTTCTCAAATTCATCCTTTGCAAGCCGGTAAAGCAGATAACAGCATGCTGCCGTGGCACTGAGTATCATAAAGATATTAAGACTAATCAGTGTCCAGGAAGACAGATGAAAAGTCCAGTTCAGCAGGGACGTTAGGCCGAACTGCCGCGCTATTGTTGGAAAGAAATCAGGGGCACCTGATACTGCATAATCCAGCCGGTATGCCAACTCGCCGCTGAATGCCATGGGGATGAGTATGGGAACCATGGGTGAAAATTTGCCAAAAAGCTCATCCTCTGTGAATCCAAAGGCATTGGCGCCTAACTTTATGATGAACAGCACATAGAAAAAGGCTATAAGCAACAGGCCGGAGTATGTCACCATTGTGCTCATCTGGCTGAAGTTGTGCTGCAGGGCTACTAAATATCTGCTGGCCTCCAGAAAACGCACCAACTGGGATCCCATGAAAAATGGTATTATAAATGAACAGGACACAAACCTGCCCTTGTTCAGCAGGAGTTCCTTGAAAGGACTCCTGAGATTGAGCCTGGGAGAATGCTTGTCGCAGAGGCTGAGACAATGGCCGCAGATAAGGCAGTCCAGGTTATTTTTCACATTGAAGGCACCAAGAAATACAGGGCATCCGCCCTTCCCGTTTATACCCTTTTTACATGCAAATGTCTTACATGTCTGGCATTTTTCAAAATCTGGACGAAATTCTATCATGGAAAGAGTGGCACCCACCCCCAGCAGCCTGCCCATTGGGCACAGATACCTGCACCATGTCTGCTTGGGATACAGCATGGCCATAAAGGTGGCGCCTGCCATTATGGACAGGATGAGCAAAGCGGTTCCCCTTGGTGATTCCTTGATGCCGGTAGATTCCTCTATCCAGATTATAAGGGCCAGGAGCATAACAGACATGTAGGCCCCGTTTTTTTTCAGGAAACCGGGGATAGGGCGGTTCAGGCTCAAGCCGATCCTCTGGGCAATACGCCCCACTCCGGGAAACGGGCAGAATCCACACCACATTCTGCCTGCAAAGAACCAGCTCATTACTATAGTGGGCCACCATAGCCCCCAAGACAGATACAGGGTGCAATTTTTCTCAGGGTCTTGTGGTCCAAAGAGACCCTCGTAAATTATGAAGGTAAATATCAGGTCGCCGGCGGTGCGGATAACGGCATGCAGCCGCCTTCTTTCAAAGAAGCGCCTGATGCTTGGGAACACCTGGAAAAGATCAATGGTGTCCTCCGGGGTCCTGTCAAAGACAATTTTGAGGGATCTGTAAAAGGACAAGGTCCTCCTCTACTGGGTGGCCTTTTTCAACGAACCTACAAATTCTCCTATCGCCTTAACTGCCTTACCCTTGTCTTCTGACGTCATTACATCCTGATCCATGAATTTTTCCTGGATGCGTTTAACTATAGCGCTGCCAACTATGATTCCATCTGCACTGCTCGACAGATTTTTGACCTGTTCAGGCCTGGATATACCAAATCCCACGGCTACCGGCTTCTTGGTGAACTGTTTTACCTTTTCGAGGCCCTCTGATAGATGGGCTGGCAGGCTTGTCCTGGCACCTGTGATGCCGAGAACCGATACATAGTATATGAATCCTTTTGATGCCTTCACTATCTTTTTAATACGTGAATCAGGGGTATTTGGTGCAACCAGGAGAATATTGGCCAGCCCGTTGGCATTGCATGCCTTTATCCAGGGAGCTGCTTCTTCCAGGGGAAGATCGGGAATAATCGTCCCATCTATGC
>JALWYO010000010.1 GCA_026992735.1 Deltaproteobacteria bacterium | reverse complement strand
AAAAATACATCGATTTCTCAACTTTTTATTATAAAAACCTAACGAATCTTCATGCTATAGAAAACTAACTATATGCAAGAACCTAACCGGAAACCACTGGGTCGGATAAGATAAAATATTATGAATCATAGACTTAAGGGCAGTGGCAGCGGTGGAAAGACAGGCGTGCTGCTCCTGAACATGGGTGGTCCGGATTCCATGGAGGCAGTTAGGCCTTTCCTGTTCAACCTTTTTTCCGACAGGAAGATTATCAGGCTCGGCCCAAGGTTTCTCCAGCGGCCTATTGCCTGGATGATAGCCAGGAAAAGGGCTCCCAAGAGTGCGGCGAACTACGCCCGTATTGGTGGCAGGAGCCCACTGTTTGACATTACCAGGAGGCAGGCCAAGGCCCTGGAGAAAATGCTCCGGACCAGGACCGGCCAGGATTTTAGCTGTGAGCCTGGTATGCGCTACTGGCATCCCAGGACTCCACGGCAGCTTGCTGCCATGAAGGAGCAGGGAATAAAAACAGTGGTGGGATTGTCCATGTATCCTCACTACAGCCTGGCAACCAGCGGAACATCCCTGGATGAATTCCTGCTTGAGGCAAGGCGTCAGGGGTTGAGCAGTCAGGTTGTGGAAAGCTATCCTGACCACCCGCTCTATATCAGGGCGCTGAAAAGGGCAGTGGAACAGGGCCTGGAGGCCATACGGGACAGGGACAGTTTTCAACTGGTTTATTCTGCCCATTCCCTTCCAAGGAGAATGGTAGAGCAGGGAGATCCTTATGTGGATCATCTTGAAAGGACAATATCAGCACTGGAGAAGGAAACCGGCATAGCAGGCAGGCTGTGCTACCAGAGCAGGAGCGGGCCGGTGGAGTGGCTTGAGCCAGCCACCGATGACATGCTTATGGAGCTTGCCGCCAACGGCGTAAGAGAGATCCTGTGCCTGCCAATAAGTTTTGTATCAGACCACATAGAAACGCTGTATGAGATAGACATGCTTTATGGGGAAATGATGAGGCAGAAGGGGGTAAGGCTGGTCAGGACTCCTTCCCTGAATGATTCTCCGGATTTTATAGCTGCTCTCTGTGATCTCGCAACCCGGATTATGAGGTAACGTATATGGCACATGTTGTAATTATCGGGGCAGGGATGAGTGGCATGTCCCTTGCCTGGTATCTCAAGGCCCTGCGGGAAGATTGGCGGATTTCTGTCATTGAGGCACATGGCCGGGCAGGAGGAAAGGCCTGGACCGAGACACGGGACGGCTTCGTGATAGAGCGCGGGGTCAATGGTGTTCTGGATAACAAGCCTTTTACCCTGGAGCTTGCCAAAGAGCTTGGCCTGTCTCCACTGAGGAGCAGGGATGCTGCCAGAAAGCGCTTCATTGTCAGGTCCGGGCGGCTTATGGATCTGCCGGATTCGCCTCGTTCCTTTCTTTCCTCGGGCTGTCTTTCTCCTGCAGGAAAGCTGAGGTTGCTGGCAGAGCCTTTTATATCGCAGGGAGATCTTGAAAAGGATGAATCACTGGAAGATTTCGCCGTAAGGCGTCTTGGCAGGGAGGCCTACCAGTATCTCATAGATCCGATGGCCTCCGGGGTCCATGCAGGCAATCCCCAAAGGCTTTCCCTGAAAAGCTGTTTCCCCAGGATACATGAGCTTGAAAGAGATTACGGCAGCCTGATCAGGGCCATGCTCAAGCTCCAGGCAGAAGCCAGGAAGAAGCGGCGCAAGGGGCCGTCAGCAGGCCCTGGCGGAGTGCTCACCTCTTTCAGAAACGGGATCAGCGAGCTTGCGGACCGTCTTGCCTGTGCCCTTGGTGGCAGCCTGGTGCTTGGCTGTCCGGTGGAAGAAGTTGATTTCAGGGATGGCTCCTGGCATATAGGGCTGGAGAACGGCGAATGCATGGAGGATGTCAGCCATGTTGTCGTTGCATGTCCTGCCCATGCTGCTGCGAGGCTTTTCAGGTCATCCATACCAGAGCTTGCCAAGCCCTGTGCATCCATAGAATATCCTCCAATAGCAGTGGTGGCCTTTGGCATCTCTGCCAATTCAGTTTCATCTGACCTGAACGGTTTTGGTTTTCTCGCCCCTTTTGTGGAAAAAAGGGGTGTGCTGGGTGCGCTTTGGGATTCGTCCGTGTTTGATAACAGGGCACCTGCCGGTTATCATCTGGTTCGATGCCTCATAGGAGGCATGAGGAACAGGCACTGTCTCGAACAGACTGACAGCTCTCTGAAGGATATTGCCTACAGGGAACTCAAGTCCCTGTGTGGATTCAATAGACCTCCCGAATTTTCAGCGGTTTTCCGATGGAAACGGGCAATTCCCCAGTACAATGTCGGCCATGCAGCGCTGCTGGAAAGGCTTAAAATGGTTGTGGACCGGCTTCCGGGGCTGTTTATCCGGTGCAACTGGGCAGGCGGTGTCAGCCTCAATGACTGCATAATGAATTCAAGGAGGCTTGCCGGCCAGATTGCATCTGGTGAGGTGATAAGCGGGTTCTGATCGGAAAAAGCCAGTTATCTGCTTACAGGATACCGCATATACGGCGTTGTCAGGCGCTTGAAGCACAGGAAGTACGTCTGCGCGTCTTCCGTCTTGTATCTCCAGCACCCTGTAAGCAGATACGGAAGAATTTGTACGGACCTGTTGAGAAGTTACGAATCCAGGAAATAAACCATGATAAGTAAAGAAATTTTCAGGGAGTACGATATCAGGGGTATTGTTGACAAGGACCTGACTGAAGAGGCCGTATTGCTCATAGGACAGGCATTTGGCACCATGCTGAGAAGGAAAGGAGGCAGCCTTGTCACCTGTGGAAGGGATGGGCGGCTGCACTCCGAAAGGCTGGAAAAGAGCCTGGTTGAAGGCTTGAGCAGGGCCGGAGTGGATGTAATAGATATTGGCCAGTGTCCCACGCCTGTCCTGTATTTTTCTATCTTTCACCTGGATGCCCATGGCGGCATACAGATTACCGGCAGCCATAATCCGCCTGATTACAACGGTCTCAAGATGTGCCTCGGCAAAGAAACGATATACGGCAGCAGCATTCAGGAACTGCGCGCCATTATAGAGAGAGATGATTTCGACAAGGGAGACGGTTCTCAAAAAACCTACGATATTATACCTGAATATCTTTCATATCTAAAGAATAATATTAAAATAGCAAGGCCTGTAAATGTAGTGCTTGACTGTGGAAACGGCGTGTCAGCCCTGACTGCGCCGCAGGCCTTTTCCATGGCAGGGTGCCATACAAAAAACCTTTTCTGCCAGGTGGACGGACGCTTTCCGAACCATCATCCCGATCCAACCGTGATGGAGAATCTTGCTGAGCTCATCACGACGGTAAAAGAGGAAAAGGCAGAAGCAGGCATTGCCTTTGACGGCGATGGTGACAGGATAGGGGTTGTGGATGAAAAAGGGCAGGTCATATACGGTGACAAGATCCTCATGATTCTTGCCCATAAGCTTCTTGCCGAACATCCGGGTGCAGCTGTTATAGGCGAGGTAAAGTGCTCGCACCTGCTTTACAATGATATAAAGGCCCATGGCGGGCAGCCAATCATGTGGAAGACCGGTCATTCCCTGATAAAACAGAAGATGAAGGAGACCGGCGCCCTTCTGGCAGGAGAGATGAGCGGGCATGTATTTTTTGCAGATAGGTATTTCGGCTTCGATGATGCAACCTATGCTGCCCTCAGGCTTGCAGAGATAATTTCTGAGACGGACTTACCCCTTTCCAGATTTTTAGAAGATATACCGCAGACTGTCTCTACACCTGAAATCAGGGTGGAATGCCCGGAAAATATAAAATTCTCCATAGTGGAGGAAGCCAGAAAATGGTTTGCCAGGCACAATGACATAATAGACGTCGATGGTGTGCGTGTGGTCTTCAATGATGGCTGGGGTCTTATACGCGCATCGAATACGCAGCCGGTGCTGGTACTCAGGTTCGAGGCCGAGACGCCGGAAAGGCTTCGCGAGATAAGGGATCTGGTAGAGGGCAAGCTGGCAGAGATAAGGGCAGAATTTGAACATGGGAAACAGGCGTAGACGCATAACGCCTGCTTCGTCTGTCTTGCCATCGGCGCTGTCAGGCAGGAAGTGGAAGATATTCCTGCCCAGAAGGGCCATTTGGCAGAATTGGGAAGAAGTGGCAGGTAAGGCGCTCAGCAGTAACGCATGGCCTTGGTATTTCAAGGACAATACCTGTCTTGTAATAGCCGTATCGGACAACATGTGGCAGCAGCAGCTTACCTACCAGAAGCAGATGATACTGGATAAGCTCAATAAGTTCCTGCCGGAAGAGTCCAGGCTCGAGGATATAAGGTTCAACCTTGGCGACATTGAAACTGTAAGAAAAAATGTCTGTATATGTCATGGCAGACAGAAAGATAAACAAAAAGAAGCTCCCGTTTCATCAGGCATTTCCATCCAGGAGATATCTGCTGAAAGCCGGCAGCTTTTGGAAAATATTGATGATCAGGAGCTCAGGGAATCCCTGCTTTCCCTGATGAAAAAGGCAGGCGGCAGTGACAGGGCAGAATCATAGGTTTTGCTTCATGCAGCCTGGATAGCAGCTTGACATTTAATTATTTGTTCATATATTATGCAGCAATCAGCCTTGGCGTAAGGATATCGTTTCTTTCTCATTGCCTGGTTGCATCGTGTTCTGTTCGCAAGGAAATCCTTCGAATTATCAATAGAACAGGTTGATGCGGGTGTAGCTCAGCTGGTAGAGTACAAGCTTCCCAAGCTTGGGGTCGCGGGTTCGAGGCCCGTCACCCGCTCCATCCCTTTTTGAGGTTGGGCTGTCTGATGCCGTTTATTTAAGCGGTTTCGGCAGTGCTTACTTCGATGAGTGGAGGTATAAAAAATTTTATATCTTTGTCTCTCGAGAAGTGGGCTCTGCCCACTTTTTTTATTGCAGAATATGGGCTTTGAACACAGGAAAATGGAAATAGAATCAAGGGTCAGTGAATTACTCACTCCCCTTGCGGTATATGAACAGATAGAACTGGTATGCGTGGAATACCTCAAGGGTCCAAGGGGGCCTGTGCTCCGTCTGGTGATTGACAAACCATCAGGTGTAAATGTGGACGACTGCGCCAGGTTCAGCCGGGTTGCCAGTGACGTGTTGGATGTGCATGATCCAGTGCCTGGCAGCTACAATCTTGAAGTGTCGTCGCCGGGCATAAACAGGCCACTTTTCAAACCTGAGGACTTTGAAAGGTTTTCAGATCAGAAGGTCTTGGTAAAAACCGTGGCTGCTATCGACGGCAGGAGGCGTTTCAGGGGGATATTAAAAGGCATCAGGGATGGCCGCGTGGTCGTGGAGACCGTTGACGAGGAATTTGAGTTTCCCCTGGAATCCATAGCAAAGGCAAGGCTCGATATTTTGTGAATGCCATGAGTTTAAAATGCAGCACGGTTTTTGTGCGCAGGACATGCAGTGCTGCCGGATGACTGTGCTGCATTAAGATGTGGGGATAAAAAGTTTATGGAAATAGGACTTAAAAGGATAATAGACCAGGTAAGCCGGGAAAAAGGACTCGGAAGGGATGTCCTTATATCTGCCCTCAAAGATGCTATAAGCTCAGCTGCCAAAAAGCGTTTTGGCTCCAGATTAGATGTAGAGGTCAGCTACAATGAAAACACCGGAGACCTGGAGGTATATCAGTTTCGCACAGTTGTAAGCGAGGTAAACGATCCTGTCACAGAGATTTCCCTGGAAGATGCCCGGGAGCTTGATCCAGAAAGCGAACTGGGAGACGCTATAGGCACCAAGATGGAAATGGCGGAACTTGGAAGGATAGAGGCACAGTCTGCAAGGCAGATCATCATCCAGAAGATGAAAACTGCCGAGATGGACGTGATGTACGAGGAATTCAAAGACAGGGAAGGTGAAGTTGTAAACGGCATTGTCCAGCGTTTTGAACGGGGCAATGTAGTAGTAAATCTTGGCAGTGCAGAGGCAATACTTCCATCTGCTGAACAGATTCCTTCCGAGAGTTACAGGCGTGGAGACAGGCTGCGCGCCTATATTGTAGAGGTCAGGAAGACACAGCGCGCTACCCAGATCATACTTTCCAGGACTCATCCGGCATTCCTCAAGAGGCTTTTTGAGATAGAGGTGCCGGAGATAGCCGAGGGTATTGTTCAGATAATGGGCATAGCCAGGGAGCCTGGAAGCCGTTCAAAGATAGCTGTCAGCTCAAGCGATATGGATGTTGATCCTGTAGGGGCCTGTGTTGGAATGAGGGGCTCAAGGGTTCAGTCTGTCGTACAGGAGCTCAGAGGTGAGAAGATAGATATAGTGCCGTGGAGTCCTGATCCTGCCAAGTTTGTGTACAATGCCCTGGCGCCTGCTGATTGCACACAGGTGACTGTGGATGAGGCCAATGAGACCCTCGAAGTGATTGTCCCGGATGATCAGCTCTCTCTTGCCATAGGCAGGCAGGGTCAAAACGTGCGCCTTGCCGCCAGGCTGATGGGCTGGAAGATAGATGTCAAGAGTGAAACCAGGTACAGAAACAGCCAGGATCCAAACTATCAGGCCATGCTCGAATACCTGGATATGAGTGAGAATATAGCGGACCATCTATTCAAGAAGGGTGTCAGGTCCATCGGTCAGCTGGCAGAAGCAGATCCTGAAGAACTGAGAAAAGATGCCCTGCCTTTTATAGAGGCTGCCAAGCAGTTTCTGCAGGAGCATGGCGAAGAATATGCTGCGTTACCGGTTGATGAAGAGGCAGTTGAAGAAGAGACAGGCGAGATAGAGGCAGAATCTGTAGAGGATGAAGAAGAATCTGCCAGAGAGGCAGGTTCCCTGGAAGCTGAAGAAGGCGAATCCGCTGAAGAGCCTGTCTCAAATCAGGATGAAATTGGTCTCCAGGAAGCCGTTCAGACGGCAGAGCAGGCAGAAGAAGGGCCTCTGGAAGAGATTCAGGGCAGCACTGAAGCAGACGATGAAACACCGGCAGAGAAGTCGGCCGTGTCAACTGTTACTGACTGAATGCCCGGACTGTCGCAGGTATGATACTGGCAATGGTTGTGTGGCTGTATGACCGGTGAGCCTGTCAGGATGTGCGTGTACTGCAGGGCCAGGCTGTCAAAGGCCGATATGCAGAGATTCGTGATCCAGGACGGAATTATAATAAAAGATGAAAAAGGCACGTTGCCTGGAAGAGGAGCCTATTGCTGCAGGAATGCCGACTGTGTCAGCAAGGCAGCCGGCGACTGGAAAGGCATTATGAGAATGGCTTTGAACGCAGGCCGGAAGGCATGAATGAGTTTCTCGTTTACGCTTGTCCGGCAATTCAGCAGCTGTTATGTCCTGCTGAACAGATGTGACATATATCATAAATATCATGAAGATTTTACCATGAAGGCACACAGTAAATGTCGGGGCGTGTTTTCATGTGTCGGTGTGGTGCCGCTTGATCGGGCTGCATAAAAGTTTTGGGGGTAAGAACAGGAATGGCAAAAATCAGAGTACATGAACTGGCCAAGGAATTTGGTATCCCAAGTAAAGATATGGCTGCCAAAATCAAGGATCTTGGCTATCAAATTAAGAATTACATGAGCACCCTAGAGGACCAAGAGGTTCAGGATATCAAAAAAAGGCTGAAGCTGCAGGGTGAGCAGGAAAAGAAGGAAGAGAAGGCCGTTAAGAAGAGGAAGGCCGCGACCAAGGTCATAAGACGTCCTCACAAGGTTTTGCATATCAAGAAGGTGATCGTTAAGCACAAGGCATCTGAGCCAGCAGCCCAGGAGCATGAAAAGCTCCCTTCTTCCGCTACCGAATCTCCTGTGGAAAAACAGCCTGAATCAGAAATACCCCCTCAACAAGAGAATAAAGAGAGCGCTACTGTAAAAGCAGAGGAAACCAGGCAGCCCGAAGCCAAGACCGTTTCCAGCAAGCCGCAGATTGAAGAACCAAAACCCCTTGCCAAGATAATAAGGCCGGCCCCATCAAAATTGAAAGAGGAACCTGAGAAAGAAAAGGCAGCGGAACTTGTTGACAAGAAGCATGCAGCATCAGAGCCATCCCCTCAAGAATCTTTGGAGTCCCCGGCTGCTGAAAAGGTGACTGAGACAGAAGAGGCAAGCGCTGCCCAGGAGATAAAGGCAGAGATACCTGAGGCAGTAAAGGGAGAGGAGGTTCGCAAGGAGAAGAAGGCGGCAGCAGAACTTCCTGTTGAAGAGAAGCGGGAAAAAGAAAAAGAGGCTGCTCCTGAAAAGGTGCCTGCCAAGAAAGAAAAGGCCAAGGAAAAGCCGGTTAAACCGGCTGAGCCCAAGAGATTTGTAAAGATACTCGACAGGCCGAGAATAGTCATTCCAAAGGCCAAAAAGGAGGAGAAGACTGTCTCTAAACCCCATAAAAAGTCCAGGGGAGCCGCAGGTAAGAGGCCTGCAGTAACAGGGGCAGCACCTGAATCCAGGCCCCCGTTGCCTGGCAAGGGCAAGAAAAAGGGCAAGAGGGTGGTCAAGGCATCTGACCTTGAAACTTTTGGCAAGAAGAGGAAGGCTGCTAAACGTAAAGGCAAAAAGGAGGCCATCAGGAGAATACTCGAGGAAGAAGCCGGTGTATCCAGGATGGGCAGAAAGGCTTCAAAGGCTGCCAAGGGACAGAAACAAAAGACCGTTGGCACCGCTCCCATCAGAGCTGAGAAGAGAAAGATACAGATGGGAGAGACCATCCAGGTCAGCGAGTTTGCCAAGAAACTCGGTGTAAAGGTTGGAGAGGTAATCATGAAGCTCATGGGCCTCGGAGTGATGGTAACCGCCAACCAGACCATTGATTACGATTCCGCTGTTTTGGTGGCCTCGGAATTCGATTACGACGTTGAGAAAAAGGGCGTTGTAGAGGATATCATACAGCTTCAGGAAGAGGTAGAGGGTGGCGAACCTGTGCCGCGTCCTCCTGTGGTAACCGTTATGGGCCACGTTGACCATGGCAAGACCACTCTCCTGGATGCCATAAGGCGTACAGATGTAGCTGCCAAAGAGGCAGGCGGGATTACCCAGCACATTGGTGCATACGAGGTCAAGCTGCCGTCAGGTGCACAGGTGGTATTTCTCGACACGCCGGGCCATGAGGCCTTTACCTCCATGCGGGCAAGGGGCGCAAGTGTAACAGACATGGTCATTCTGGTGGTGGCTGCTGATGACGGGGTCATGGCCCAGACAAGGGAGGCCATAGACCATTCCAATGCTGCAGGCGTACCCATAATTGTTGCTGTCAACAAGATAGACAAGCCGGGCGCCAATCCGGACAGGGTCAAGAAAGAGCTCGCAGAAATCGGCCTCATTCCTGAGGACTGGGGTGGAGATACAATATTTGTGAACCTGTCTGCCAAGAAACAGATCGGCATAGACGAGCTGCTGGAGATGATGGTTCTGCAGGCTGATGTCCTGGAACTCAAGGCAGATCCAAACAGGCCTGCCAGGGGCCATGTCATAGAATCCAGGCTCGACAAGGGGCGTGGCCCTGTCGCCACTCTTCTTGTTCAGGAAGGCACCCTGCATGTGGGGGATGCTATTGTCTGCGGTCTTCATCATGGCAAGGTCCGGGCAATGATAAACGACAAGGGCGACAAGGTGGAAAGTGCTGGTCCTTCCATGCCTGTTGAGGTACAGGGTCTTTCCGGGGTGCCTGAGGCAGGGAGTGAGTTCGTGGCACTTGCATCAGAAAAAAAGGCCCGCGAGGTCGCAGAATACCGCCAGAGAAAGGCAAGGGAAGCCGAGCTTGCCAAGAACACCAGGGTAAGCCTGGAGTCTGTATTCGAAAAGATGAAGGAACAGGATCTCAAGGTGCTTCACCTGCTGATCAAGGCAGACGTCCAGGGTTCCCTAGAGGCCTTGTCAGATGCCCTGAGAAAACTGACCACCGACAAGATCAAGGTGGATATCGTCAGGGGAGGCATTGGTGCAATCACGGAATCCGATGTGCTCCTGGCCTCTGCCTCTGATGCAATAATCATAGGTTTCAACGTGAAACCAAGTCCAAAGGCAAAGCAGCTTGCAGACAAGGAATACGTTGATATCAAGTTCTACGATGTTATCTACCACGCCATTGAAGATGTGAAGGCAGCCATGACAGGCCTGCTGGAGCCTGTCTTTAAAGAATCCGTGCTCGGCAGGGCCGAGGTCAGGCAGACCTTCCATATCTCAAAGGTCGGCACTATTGCAGGATGCTACGTGCTGGATGGTGTAATCAAGAGAAACGCCCTTGCAAGGCTCCTGCGTGACAACGTAGTGGTGTACAAGGGCAAGATAGAATCCCTGAAGCGCTTCAAGGAAGATGTTAAGGAAGTGCAGGCAGGATACGAGTGCGGCATAGGCCTTGAGAGGTTCAATGACATTAAGGTCGGGGATGTCATCGAGGCCTACGAGATGGAAGAGCTTGCACCTGATCTCGGGGTTGCCGAGTCAGAAAAACAGCAGACTGAAAGCAGCGGTTCTTAAATGGTTGTGGCAGTAGCCAGGGTCAGGTTTCGTCTCCCTGCCAGTCATTCTCTCAAGGGCAAGCGCAAGGTGATGAAGAGTTTGCTCAGCCAGGTCAGGCACCGCTATAACATGGCCTGTTCTGAGACGGACTTCCAGGATATATGGCAGTCTGCCGAGATAGGCATATGCACTGTGGGCAACAGTGAGCCAGTGCTTTCCTCGGCCATGGAAAAGGTGCTCGGTTTTCTGGAAAGCACCTGCCCCTGCGAAATCGTTGACTCAGAGCTGGAAATAATTCACATGGGCAGGAGATAGAAAGATGGATTATGAAATTTTTGAGGGCCTTCTGTCCAGGCAGCAGCCGTTTTCCAGGGCTGAAAGGGTAGCTGATCTCCTGAGGGAGGAAGTGGCAAGGATGCTTCTTTCCGAGGTGAAGGATCCGAGGATACAGGGCCTGGTTACGGTTATGTCCGTAAAGGTCACAAAGGACCTGCGGCATGCAAATTTTTTCGTCAGCGTACTCGGGGGTGTCTCCGGGGAAAAGGCGGCCATGAAAGGCCTTGAAAAGGCAAAAGGCTTTATGAGGAGAAATCTCGGCAAGAGGCTCCGCATGAGGCGTATCCCTGAACTTCATTTCAAGCTGGACGAGACTATCCGTGCCCAGGAAAATATCGAACGTCTTTTGCAGAAGATCCATGAATGAGGATGGCATGTCCCTGAACAAGGCTGCAGAGCTGGTTGATGCAGGCAATGATTTTATCCTGGCTGGCCATGAGAAGCCGGATGGGGATGCATTGGGTTCAGTATTAGGCCTTGGAAAGGCGCTTGCCAGCCATGGCAGGAATGTCATGCCCTGCGCATTCGGAGGGATAGCGGATTCGCTCTCGTTTCTTCCAGGCTTTGCAGGTGTTCATACCGTTCTGCCGGACAGGCTGCCATCAGGATTTACACTCCTTATGCTGGATTGTCACGAGACGGAAAGGCTGGGTGAGCATGGAGAAAGGCTTGTCGAAGAGGCTGCCTCGTTAGTCATATTGGATCATCATCTCGGGGAAGGTTTTTGCAGCGAATATCCTGGGCCATGTGCAAGTGTCATAGATACCAGGGCCTGCTCCACTGCTGAAATCTGCATGAGGCTGATAGATGTCCTGGGATGGAAAATATCCAGTGACATGGCCACCTGTTTTTACACTGCAGTGCTGACTGATACCGGAGGATTCCGCTACAGCAACACGTCCAGGCGTACATTCGAGATCGCAGGACAGCTCGTGGATGCAGGTGCTGATCCCTACCATATCGCCCTGAAATGCTTTGAGTCCATGTCTATTTCCAAGCTTAAGCTTCTTGGGCTTGCCCTGGAAACCCTGGAGCTCTTTTTTGATGGAAGGGTGTCTGTAATGCTTCTCACTCCTGACATGTTCGAGCTTTGTGGAGCCAGGGAGTCTGATACAGAGGAATTCGTTTCGTATGCCAGGGGGATAGACAGCGTCGAAGTGGCTATCCTGGTGAAGGAAGCAAGGGCGGGTATGGTTTCAGTAAGTCTCAGGTCAAAGCGTTTTGTGAATGTGGCCGAAATTGCCGCAAGGTTTGGCGGCGGCGGGCATTTTAATGCCGCTGGTTTCAAGATCACCGGCAATCCGGTTGACATCAAACAGGAAGTTGCGGCCCTTGTCGGAGAATACCTTAAGAAAAGTGCTCAGAAGAATATATCATGAAATCTGGCGTTATTTTAATTGACAAGCCGTATGGCATAACATCATTTCAGGCCGTTAACCGTGTCAGGAAAAAGACGGGCATAAAAAAGGCCGGGCATACAGGCACTCTGGATCCAATGGCCACAGGGCTTTTGACAGTATGCCTGGGGCGTGCCACCAAGATGGCGAGATTTCTTACAGATGCAAGGAAAACCTATACCGGAACCATCACGCTTGGCGTGGAGACTGACACCTATGATGCAGAGGGGGATGTACTGCGGGAATGCCCGGTTCCTGCTGCCTTGAATATTATGGAAATACAGGAGGCTGCATTCAGGCTTACAGGGCCGCTGCAGCAGTCCCCACCAGCGTTTTCTGCAGCGAAACACAGGGGCACACCCCTGTACAAGCTTGCCAGGAAGGGGATCGTTGTGCAGAAGGAGCCAAGGCAGGTTGAGGTCTATGATTTTACAGTAGCATCTTACGATGCACCTGTTCTTTCATTCACCATAGAATGTTCCAAGGGCACTTACATACGTTCCATTGCCCATGATTTAGGCAGGTTACTGGGTACAGGAGCCCATCTTTCCAGTCTCAGGCGCACTAGAAACGGGAGATTGTCCGTGGAACACGCGGTGACGCTTGATGATTTTTTAGAGACAGGCGATGGACAGGAAATAGAGAGATGGCTTTTGCCCGTGGAATTCGTCCTGTCACATATCCCTGCCATAATTGTCAGGCCTGATGAAGCCGTCTTCATCCAGCATGGCCGGGGTATGCTGGTGGACAGGGCATTGGAATATATCCATGAACAGATACCTGGCTGGCATACTGTGGATTCCAGCTATCTGTGTGTGCAGACCGTGAATAAACAAGGCACTCCCCAGCTTGTGTGTATGGCGCAATGGCCTCAGTGTAAGGCAGAGGCCTCCGGCGGGGAAAGGCTTCAGATTTTAAGGGTCTGGAATTCTAACTGATCCAGATAGATATAAATATGATAATGGTGATTATTCTGTCTTTACTGTCAACGGCAAAATCTGCAGCAGATACGATGCTACAAAGTTTTTGTCTCTGGATGGTTGCTTTAGATGATCCGGCTCTAAGACAGAAAAGAGAAACTCTATATATTAGCAAACACTTTATACGAGAAGGAGGAAGAAAGTTGTGGCTTTAGACCCTGTACGCAAAAAGGAAATAATCGACCGTTTCAAGACGCACAGTGGAGACACTGGTTCTCCAGAGGTACAGATTGCTATCCTGACAACCAGGATCAAGGATCTGACAGAGCATTTCAAGTCCCACAAGAAAGACCATTCATCCAGGAGAGGGCTCTTGAAGCTGGTTGGCCAGCGGCGCAGGCTTCTGGACTATCTCAAGAGGCGTGATATCAGGCGTTACAGAAGGCTTATCCAGGAATTAGGCTTAAGAAAATAAGAATAAGGACTCAATTTGATGGGAATAACGAGATTAGAAATTGAACTGAACGGCCTTTCTTACGTGATGGAAACAGGGCGTCTGGCCAAGCAGGCCAATGGCGCAGTGCTGGCCAGCCAGGGGGATACCGTGGTCCTGGCCACAGCAGTTACGTCAGGCAAACCCCGGGAAGGTGCGAATTTTCTTCCACTCATGGTTGATTACCAGGAGATGTATTACAGCTCTGGCCGCATACCTGGAAATTATTTCAGGCGGGAGATAGGCAGGCCCAGTGAAAAGGAAACGCTTACTTCCAGGTTTATAGACAGGCCTTTGCGGCCTCTTTTCCCAGAGGGATACTTTTTTGACACGCAGATCATTGTTTCTGCGCTTTCCGTTGATCCTGACATAGATGCCGATGTCATTGCTATTACGGCTGCCTCTGCTGCGTTGGCCGTTTCAGATATACCATTTGAAGGTCCTATTGCAGGTGTTCGGATAGGTCATGTGGGGGACAGATTCATCGCTAATCCAACCAGGTCACAGCTCATGGAATCTGATCTCAACCTGATAGTTGCCGGTTCACGGGATGCTATCGTCATGGTGGAAGGTTGTGCCTCCATCGTTCCGGAGAAAGAAGTGCTGGAGGCCATATTCTTCGCTCACGAATCTATTCAGCCTCTTATAGAAATGCAGGAAGAGCTGAGAGAAAAGGCCGGGAAAAAGAAATTCGTGGTGCTTCCGCCGGCACAGGATGCGGATTTGGAAGCCAGAGTAATGGAAATGGCCAGGCAGGAGCTCGAGGAGGCGTTGAGTATCCCGGCCAAGTTAGAGCGTAACGAGGCAAAGAAGCAGGTAAAGGAAAAGGTGACCGAAGCCCTGGCAGAAGAATGGCCTGATGCCGAGTCGCAGATATCGAATATTCTCAAGAAGCTGGAAAAAGATATTGTGCGGGACCGGGTACTGAATCAGAAAATCCGCATAGACGGACGAAAATTCGACGAGATACGCCCCATATCTTGTGAGGTTGGTGTACTGCCCAGGACTCACGGCTCTGCCATATTTACTCGTGGCGAAACACAGGTGCTTGCAGTGGCTACCCTCGGAAGCAGTGAGGATGAACAGCGTATAGAATCTCCTGCCGGACAGCAGTTCAAACATTTTATTCTCCACTACAATTTTACCCCGTTCAGCGTCGGAGAGGTGCGGCCGCTCAGAGGCCCTGCCAGGCGCGATATAGGGCATGGCGCCCTGGCAGAGCGGGCCCTTGCTGCAGTAGTTCCCCTGCCCGAAGATTTTCTCTATACAATAAGAGTGGTATCCGAGGTGTTGGAATCGAATGGCTCCTCTTCCATGGCAACCGTATGCGGCGGATGCCTTGCAATGATGGATGCAGGCATACCAATCAGGGATGCTGTGTCAGGTATTGCCATGGGGCTGATAATAGACGAGGAAACAGGCAATTTTGCCGTCCTGTCAGACATACTTGGCGACGAAGACCATCTCGGTGACATGGATTTCAAGGTTACCGGCACCCAGGAGGGGGTAACAGCTCTCCAGATGGATATCAAGGTCAAGGGCATATCAAGAGAAGTGCTTTCAAAGGCCCTTGATCAGGCAAGACAGGGCAGGGAATACATTCTTTCCAAGATGCAGGAGGCGATACCGGTGCCCCGGGAAAAGCTTTCCAAGTACGCCCCGATGCTTACCAGCATCACCATCAACCCTGACAAGATAAAAGACGTAATCGGGCCTGGAGGCAAGACCATCAAGGCCCTGGTTGCAGACACAGGTGCCAAGATAGATATCGAGGACACTGGCGAAGTCCACGTATTCAGCGCATCGGCTGAGGCTGCTGAGAAGGCGATTAAGGAGATTCAGCGGATCACCAAGGAACCGGAGGTAGGCGAGGTTTACGAGGGCGTTGTAAAGAGAATCGTGGATTTCGGGGCTTTTGTGGAGATACTTCCAGGGACTGACGGACTTCTGCATATTTCCCAGATAGCCAATTACAGGGTCAACAAGGTACGTGATGAACTCAAAGAAGGAGATAAGATCAAGGTAAAGATCATAGGCATAGACGATCAGCACAGGATCAAGCTCAGCAGGAAGGCTCTTTTAAATAATAAATAACAAGGAGGAGGCAAGACAATGGGGAACTTTAATTCCTTTGAGAAGACTGTGCTTGCCAACGGGATCAGGGTACTTACTGAAAGAGTGCCGGGAAGCCGTGCTGTTTCCGTAGGAATATGGGTAACAGCAGGCTCCCGGGATGAGTCTTATGATCTGTCCGGCGTATCCCATTTTATAGAACACATGATATTCAAGGGCACTGAGAACAGAACTGCCCTTGATATAGCCAAGACCTTTGACCGCCTTGGCGGTTTTTCCAATGCCTTTACTTCAAAGGAGACCACCTGCTTTCACGCCAAGGTATTGGACAGCCACATGGATATAATTATGGATCTTCTCTCCGATATTTTTTTGAACTCGGTATTCGATCCTATGGAGGTCGAGAGGGAGAGACAGGTTATTCTCCAGGAAATCAGCATGATGGAGGATTCACCTGATGAACTGGTTCATGAGTTTTTCACCAAGAATTTCTGGAAGGGAAATCCTGTTGAGCGTTCCATCCTGGGAGATCCAGATAGTGTTTCCAGGATTACTTCAGAAAGCCTGAAAGCCCAGATGAAAGAATTCTATACCGGCAACCGGGTTCTGATTTCTGCATCTGGCAACATTGACCACGATGATCTGTGCCAGAGGGTTCAAAACCTGTTTTCAAATCTTGGGAACGGCAACCATGCTAAAGAAAGGGTTGCCCCAACGCCAAATTTCGGGTGTTTCTTCAGGCAGAAAGATCTTGAGCAGACCCACGTGCTCCTTGGACTTCCTGGGCCTTCATCTGCAGACCCTGACAAGTATAAGATTCTGCTGATGAACGTTATACTTGGTGGTTCCATGAGTTCAAGGCTTTTCCAAGAAGTCAGGGAGAAAAGAGGGCTTGCCTATGCTGTCTATTCCTTTGTGTCCAGTCTCCACGATTCAGGCCTGGTGGGTATATACGCCGGTGTAGCCCCTGAAAATATGGTGAAGGCGGTTTCCATTATCAAGAATGAGATGGAGAAACTTGCAACAGATAATGTTGGAGATGCAGAGATGCAGGCAGCAAAAGATAATGTGAAGGGAGGTCTTCTTCTCTCAGCGGAAAATACAGATGCAAGAATGTCGAGAATAGCCAGGAACGAGATAGATCTCGGCCAATATGTTTCGTATGATGAGGTGGTCAGGGAAATAGATGCTGTAACAGCCAGGGATATAAAACAGTGCGCTGCAAAACTCCTTGAAGACGGCTTTGCAGCGGCTTTTGTAGGTCCAAACCAGGAAGACGAGGTGGAAAAGTGCCAGCGTATGCTGAGAACAGGGTAGTGGTACTGATAAAGAGGCTTTCGCATTTTGACGGTCTTGAACTGCCATGTTACTTGACGGAAGGCGCATCAGGCATGGATCTGGCTGCTGCTGTCCATGATTCCCTTTTACTTGCCCCTGGAGAAATAGAGCTGGTGCCTACTGGCTTGAGTGTCGTCATACCCACAGGCTTTGAGATACAGATCAGGCCCAGGAGCGGCCTTGCAATCAAGAAGGGAATCACCGTTGTCAATGCTCCTGGCACTATAGATTCTGATTACAGGGGGGAAATAAAGATAGGCCTGATAAATCTCAGCAGACAGGACTTTATCATTGAGAGAGGTATGAGAATAGCGCAGGCGGTCCTTGCCAGGGCTTACAGGATAGATTGGCAGGAGACGGACAGCCTTCCAGAGAGCGCCAGGGGGGCTGGAGGTTTCGGACATACAGGGTTGTAATTTTGTTCAGGGCAACTGTTCAAATTGAAGTGACATATAATCTTATCATTTTATAATGCATGTAATCGGATGTGTAATTTGTGGTTTTTAGAGTCATTATTTAAAAGAATATGAGGAGCTTTGTATGAAAACGAGAAGATTGCTGGCAGTTTTGCTGTTTTTCCTTTTTGCCTTCGTATCTGTCCACCAGGCGGTTGCAGGTAATGTAATAGACAGGATACTGAAAAAGGGTGTGCTCACGATGGGAACCACCGGACACTATCCGCCTTTTACCGTAAAGGACAAGAGCGGGAAACACATGGGATTTGATATAGATGTGGCCACCATGATGGCTGAAGCAATGGGGGTAAAACTCGAAATAAAAGAGATTCCCATTACAGATATCTTCAAGTCCATTGATAATGGCTCAATAGATATGGCCATGTCTGGAATTACCATCACCCCTGCAAGAAATCTCAGGGTAGCCTTTATAGGCCCCTATTTTGTAACCGGCCAGTCCATCCTTGGACACAAGGGGCTGGTAGATCATGTAAAGGGACCGGAAGATATCAACAAGCCCAGTTTCAGGCTGGCAGTAGCAAACGGCACCACTGGTGCACAGGTCGCCAAGATTCTGGCTCCAAAGGCTAATATCATGTATGTCAAGAACATGGATGCAGCTTTTAAAGCCGTGATAAACAACAAGGCGGATGCAATGTTTGCCGATGAGCCATATTGTGTGGTTACTGCCTTCCGTAACAAGGACAAGAAACTTGCGGTATCGGAGCCGTTTACCTTTGAGCCCCTCGGTGTTGCCATGCCACAGACTGATCTGTTATGGCTCAACTGGGTTGACAATTTTCTGATGAATCTGAATGCAACAGGCAAGCTCAAGGAACTCAAGGCTTACTGGCTGGCCAATCCTGACTGGATGCAGCGGCTTAAAAATCCGAATGAGCTTTCCCCAAAAAACAGAGACATGTAGTGGTAGTGATTGATAACTCAAACAGCGATACCGGACTTTTTATCTATCACTGATCATTTTGTATAAGGTATGTTGATATGCCCTGATTCATATTGTAATAAACAATGATCTGCAAGGGCTTCATACAATCCCCGGTGTTTTGTGTGAAGCCCTTTTGATTTTTCGTAAGCGCTCACAGGGCACCGCATCTGCTATGTTGGCGGGCGCTTGAAGTACAGGGAGTACGACTGCGCGCCCGCCGCCTTACATCTGCGGCACCCTGCGAGCGCTTACAGAATGGGAATATATACAGTAAAGCCCATTGGAATCTGTGATCAGTTACGATTTTTCAGTAATCGGGCAAGTGGTGCTGCAATGTAATGCAGACATTTCAGCCATTGGTCTTTTCAAGGTACAGCATAAGGGGTATGGCGTTGGTCTCCGGACCGAGAACAGTAGTGGAACCAATGGACCAGTCTTTTACAGACCATTCAGGAGAGAGTTTTTCTTCTATCTTTCGGATCATCCCCTTGAGATTGATTACAGGATGACGTTGAAATACCGGTGGCAGGCCGGCAGTCAGGCTGCATGCCATGCATTTGCCAGGCCGTTCAGTCAGGAGAAAGTGCAGGTACAGTATCCCTTGCTGTTTATTGAAATCATTATAACGCAGAGAAATATCAAATGCCCCGGTTTCCGCTCCGCCGTACAGGGCATTGAAAAATTCATCGGCTCTTTCAGGCGGAAAGAGCTCGTCAAGGAATTCATCATTAATTATCTTTTGAATCACGTCTATTGTCCTCCTCTTAGTACTCTCTATATGTGATAACTTTGTCTGTAACTGTAGAATTTTCTAGATGATAAAGTGTGTATGAGTGAATTTGAGCATGTTTTTGCATTGTTTTAATGCCATT
This sequence comes from Deltaproteobacteria bacterium, assembly GCA_026992735.1. Taxonomy (GTDB): domain Bacteria; phylum Desulfobacterota; class Dissulfuribacteria; order Dissulfuribacterales; family QOAL01; genus QOAL01. The sequence continues at coordinate 8,752 of JALWYO010000010.1, read as the reverse complement.
GTTTCGATCGGTCAATATTAGCTTTGTGAAAAATAGTTTTATTTGCTATATAATTCCGTAGATGATATATATAAATCTGTTAATTTTATGATAAGGAGAAATAAAATGAAAAAAACATTATTTATGATGATTGCTGCAGTTTTCTGTATGAATGTAGCTATGTCAGCACCAGTCCATGCGAGTGACATGATGTCAGGCATGAAGGCTATTGCCAAGGAACATGCAAAAGAAATGGTCAATGAAGGTGTCCAGACAGCAGGAGATACTGCCAATAAAAAGATTGATGAGATCGCCGGCGACACTGAGGCCTCTGGCAATGAGGCAGTAGAAAGTGCTGCCAAGGCCAAGGAAAATGCCGAAGAATTGAAGGAAAAGGCTACACATGAGGCTGAAGATGCCAAGTCCGACATGGACAAGCACATGAAATCCATGAAAGATCTAAAAGATGCTGGTTCAGCAGCAGTTCATGAGACAACAGGTAAGTAATACAGGCATTGTAAATACCATTTCATGATATTGCAGTAATAACGACCTTAAAAGGGGCGGCATTGTCCGCCCCTTTTCAATTTGTGCCGTGACCGGCTATTCCCAGTCTGTTAATCTCCGTCTATCAAGTTCCCAATGCTGCCCAGGATCGAGCCTTCCCCCGTGCTGCCGCCATGCTGAGGTGCTGCCTGCAACATCCTTCCAGCAAGCCTGGAAAATGGCAGGGACTGGAGCCATAGCTTTCCAGGGCCTTGCAGGCGGGCAAAAAACAGCCCTTCTCCGCCGAACAGCGCGGTCTTTATTCCGCCTGCCTGCCTGATGTCGAATTCAACTGAGGGCTCAAAGGCAACGATACAGCCTGTATCAACATGGAGCACCTCTCCAGGGCCCAGTTCTCTTTCCACGACTGTGCCGCCTGCATGCATGAAGACCACACCATCTCCTTCCAGTTTCTGCATTATAAAACCCTCTCCGCCGAACAGGCCGGTCAGTATCTTTTTCTGGAAGAATATCCCTATGGATACGCCCTTGGCAGCGCACAGGAAACTGTCCTTCTGGCATATTAGCATTCCGCCCCTGTCTTTCAGGGATACCGGAATGATATTGCCTGGATAAGGTGCGCCAAATGCGGCATGGGCCTTCCCCTGTGGCCCTCGATGGGTAAATACCGTCATGAACAGGCTTTCTCCTGTGAGAACCCGTTTGCCAGCTCCCAGGAGCTTGTCGAAGAATCCACTTCCGCCCCTGCCGGATGCGTCGCCGAAGATGGTTTCCATCTCTACGTGGCGATCCTTGTACATCATGGCCCCTGCCTCGGCCACCACACTTTCACCAGGATCAAGTTCAATCTCCACAAACTGCATCTCGGAGCCGTAGATGGTGTAGTCTATTTCATCGGCGATGCTGCTGCGTGGGGAGACGGCTGGAGGGACAATATCGTAAGAAGTTCCCTTGCCGGACAACTCCGGCACATCGCTTATGGGAAGCCAATCAGCAAATCCTTCTCTCCAGGCAAATCCATCGGTTCCATTGATTTCCACCTGTCTTTGTACCCCGTTTTCATCAAAAGGCCCCAGTTGCTGTCCGTTATAGCTTAAAAACCACTGACTCATAGTCTTTCTCCTTTCCGATTCAGGGCATCGGGATTCCCAGATGGCCGTGTATCTGTTCGACAGTTGCCTTGCCGAGCCCGAGTTTTGCCGCCAGTTCTTTTAGATAAGACCTTTCTGCCTCTGTATCAATATCGATGGCCAGTAAGGATACAGCATAGACCTTCCTGGCAAGCCCTTGATTAGTGCACTGAGCTGCAATGGAGGCTGCATTCCCCGGGTTGGACATTTCCTGCTCTATAAAGCGTTTTTCATCTTTTGTGATATCGACACCTTCCAGGCGGAGCATTATGCGGCGCCTCTCTTCCTGATCGATATTACCGTCTGAGCCTGCGGCCGCTATCATGGCCCTGATTAACAGCAAGGCTTCTGCATGGGGGCTGTTGTCCGCCATTGTTGATGGTGATGCAGAAGATGTGCCAGGAGGAGGAACAGGGACATATTCCGGAGGTGAAGGTGGTGCCTGCACAGACCTCCGGGAACCTGGTGGAGGTGGCGGCACGGGTCTTCTTGTATTTTCAGGCTGCTTCATGGTGCCTGATCCAGGTGGAGGTGGCGGGGCGGCGCTCCCCCTGTTTTCCATAAAGTGCTCTGCAGCAGCAATGGCTATTCCTATAAGACCCATCCCTATTGCAGCCTTATTCCCAAGATGTCCCATGTCGCCCATGCTGTTTTTTAGCATGCCACCAAGGAGTTTTTCAGCATCTATCATTATCATGCCTCCCCATTTTCAGATTTGTCATGTAGCAGTTACTGCGGAGTTTTTGGACGCAGATAAACACAGAAACAGACAGATTTTCCATGTCTTTTATCTGCGTACGAAGTCTGCGTTTATCTGCGTCCTCAGTCTTGCATCTGCGCCCTCCTGTAAGCAGATACGTTACGTCTGTCTTAATTCCACCATTATACCGCCGTCATCCTTCTGGAACAGCCTTATTACAGCCTGTTTGGCAAGTTCAAGGATAGCAAGAAATGAAACAATGATCATGTGCCTGGAAGGATCGTGCTCAAACAGCTTAAAAAAAGAAAGGCGCTTTTCTTTTTTGACCGTTTTCTCTATTTCCTCCATGCGTGCAGACATGTCCACCCTTGCTTTGACTATCTCCATGGTTTTCGGAAATTTTTTATCTCCCATGAGTTTTTTGAATGCATCAACAAGCTGAATTATTGTAATATCCGTATCTTCCAGGAAGCTGGAATTGCTGTCAGGAGAAAGTTCTTTTTCAGGCAGTGTCGGGCAGGACATAAACGTATCTTTTCCCAGCATAGGCCTCGCTGCAAGGAACTCCGCCAGTTCCCTGAACCGCCTGAGCTCCTCAAGGGACGTCACTATGTTCACAACAGGCTGTTCCTGCTCAGGTTCAGGACGGGCAGCCGGTATGAGGGTGCGGGATTTTATCTGTGTCAGGGTGGCTGCCATCACCAGGTATTCAGCAGCCACTTCCACGTTCAGTGTCTTGAGAAATTCCAGGTATTCAAGATATTGATTGGTAACAAGAGATATGGATATTTCGGTTATATCCAGCCTGTTCCTGTTGATCAGGTGTAAAAGCAGATCCAGCGGACCTTCAAATGTCTCTAATCTGATTCTGCATTCCGGCTCCACAGTGCATCCCTGACCTCTGACATGGTCTGTCTTGCATTGGCCCTTGCCTTTTCGGCACCCTCCCTGAGTATTCTGGACACGGTGTCCCTGTCCTTCTGGAACTCGGCACGGCGTTGCCACACGGGCGACATGGTATCTATTACAGCCTGTGCCAGCTCTTTCTTGCAGGCTACACAGCCAAGCCTTGCCTCCCTGCATTCCCGGATTATCTCTTTAAGACGTTCTTCAGGGAGATAGAGCTTGTGGAGATTGAAGGCCACACACCTGCTTTCCGGGTCGCCCGGGTCGGATTTCCTTGGACGCTCCACGTCTGTTACCATGGTAGATATCTTTTTCCGGAGCTCTTCGGGACTGTCTGACAGGAATATGGAATTGCCATAGCTCTTGCTCATCTTCCTGCCGTCCAGTCCTGGCAGCTTTGGCACCTCTGCCAGCAAGGGATCAGGCACGGGAAACACTTCCCGGTAGAGATAGTTGAACCGCCTTGTTATCTCCCTGGTCAGTTCCACGTGCGGAAGCTGATCGACCCCTACGGGGACCTTGTTTGCCTTGTACATTATGATATCTGCTGCCTGGAGTACCGGGTAGCCAAGGAAGCCATAGGTTGCCAGGTCCTTTTCCTTGAGCTGTTCTTTCTGCTCCTTGTAGGTTGGATTTCTCTCAAGCCAGGATATGGGTGTTATCATGGAAAGCAGTAGGTGAAGCTCCGCATGCTCTTTTATATCAGACTGCACGAAGAGGGTAGCCTTGGCCGGATCTATGCCTACTGCAAGCCAGTCCAGGACCATTTCATGTATGTTTTCCGGTATTTCATGCGGTTTTTCATAGTTGGTGGTAAGGGCATGCCAATCTGCCACGAAGAAGAAACATTCGTATTCATCCTGTAATCTTTTCCAGTTGCTCAGCACGCCGTGAAGGTGGCCCAGGTGCAGTTTTCCAGACGGGCGCATGCCGCTCAGCACTCGTTTTTTCATGATCTCTCTCTATTTTCAGGGGTTGAGTTTATATCTGGTCCTGCCAGGCCCCATACAGAACCGGCCAGTAAATTATCACCTAAATCCGCAATTGCCGAGTTTGCCGAAGATGCAAGGCGGAAGGGGCGCAGACGTATTTTGATACTTCAAGTCCCTGACAACGCGGCAGATTCGGTAAACTCGGCAATCCCGAAGGGTGGCGAATGCGAGGGAAAAATATCTGATGGTGAATTCACCTAAAAAGTGAAACTTGCCCCTCAAGTATTCAACAAGCACTTTGCTGATATAATTAATAAATTTCATTTTCCTCGCATTTGACATGCAGGATTTAGGTATCAGATAATCGGGCCTATCAGGAGCCTATTAGCATAATTTATGACCGGGACTATAATTCGGTCAGTAACTCCTGTAAAGATGAGCAGGAGCAGTATCAGGAACCCGTATCTTTCCACCTTGAGATAGCTCTCTACCGCACTGTCAGGGAGAATTCCCATGAGCACCTTGCTTCCATCCAGAGGTGGCACAGGGATAAGATTGAATATCGCAAGGCCGATATTGATCTGTATGCTTATAAAGCTCATGTAGAGCAACGGCTTTATTACGTAGTTATAATCTGTATGCCACATGCTGAGTGGGCCTATTAACTGCCTCAGTATAACGGCGCTTATAACCGCAAGCAGGATGTTGGACACCGGGCCTGCCAGGGCCACCCATATCATGTCCTGCTTGGGATTCCTGAAATACATGGGGTTAACGGGTACGGGCTTTGCCCATCCTATGGTCTGGGTGAGGAAAAAGACCAGGGTGCCTATTGGATCCAGGTGGCTGATGGGATTCAGGGTAAGCCTGCCCATGTTCCTGGCAGTTGGATCGCCCAGCTTCCATGCCATCCATCCATGTGCGGATTCATGTACTGTCACGGCAAGGAGTATGGGAGGGGTAAGTAAAAGAATTTTCTGTATTGTGCCTGCTATGTCCATCACTTTGGTTTATCTCCGATGATCTTGTCTCCAAATTCTTTAATTGCCAGGTCCTGTTCTTCCTGCCGGCTTTTGACCTCGTTGTCCAGCCTGGCATCGCGGAGCCGGTCAAGAATCTTACGATAAACAGGTCCTGGCGTAAAGCCAAGTTTTTGCAGGTCATTTCCTGTGGTGTCGGGCTTAACACATAGAAGGTTGGTAATATAGTGCGATATGAGCTGGCGTACCTGTTCACTGCATACGGCCATTGAAAAAAGCAGCATCTCTATGGAGAGGACATGGAGTGTCTCGAACAGTAAGCTGTTCCTGCTGTTATGCATGCCTTTTATCCTTGAGCATATCCTGTGGCTGGCCTCAGGTGCAGTGATGACGAATTCGGCTCTGGCTCCGGCAAGGCCCAGGCGCTCTGCAACTTCTTTCCTGTGCTGCGGTTTCATTGATGATACAATGCCTGCTATGTAGATGAGCCACTTTTCCGGCTTTTCTTCCCTATACAGCAGGTCATGCCATGCCAGTACATGGTAGATGGCATCTATGACCTTCTGATTTTTCCTGTCTATCGCCATCCCCTGATGTATTGCCTTCAGGATTTCCAGCTCATTAAGCCTTTTGAGGCATTCCCTGGGATCCTGCTGCTGCAGGATGAGTTTCAACTCTGTAAGCAGCCTTTTTGAGGAAAGCCTGTCAAATATGCCGAGTTTCAAGGTGTTCCTGATGAGCCTGAGTGTGTGTTTCCCTATCGTGAAGCCGAACCTCTTTTCAAACCTTACAGCCCTCAATATCCTGGTGGGATCATCCACGAAGCTCAGGCTGTGAAGTACCCTGATGATTCCATCCTTAAGGTCTCTCTGGCCGCCGAAGAAGTCTATCAGCAGGCCGAAATCCCTGGCGTTGAGCTTGATGGCCAGGGTATTGATGGTAAAGTCACGCCTGAACAGATCGAGCTTGATGGATGACAGGGCCACGGTGGGCATTGCAGCCGGGTACTCGTAGTATTCCCAGCGGGCAGTTGCAATATCTATTTTAAAGCCATCTGGTAATATTACAACAGAAGTACCGAATTTTTTGTGTGTTTTGACCTTTGCAGAAAATTTTTTTGCAATTGCCCCGGCAAATTTTATCCCGTCTCCCTCAACCACCAGGTCTACGTCGAGGTTTTTCCTTCTGAGCAGGATATCCCTTACGAACCCCCCTACCACGTACACGTTCATGCCAAGCCTGTCAGCAACCCTGCCAACAGTCTTCAACATGTCCAGCATCCTGCTGTCCAGGCGCTGCTTCAGCAGGCTTGAAATATTCCTTCGCTGGGCCTTTGGTGGAAGCAGGGATTCTGGACGCCTTGACGGGTCCGAGCTTATTACCTGCAACAGATCTGTTCTGGTTATTATGCCCACGAGCATTCCCTGGTCCATTACGGGGATGAACCGCTGGTGCCCCTGGACTATCAGGTCCTGTACATGGCCCAGTGTGTCCTCAGGGGAAAGGGGCTGAATGTCATCAGACATGAATTCGGAAACGGGCTGTCTTCCAAGCCCGTGGTATATGGCTTTCTCAATGGTGTTTCTGGTGACATAGCCTGCGAGTCTGTTTTTATGCATGACAGGCAATACAGAGAAGCCATACTTGGCAAAGAGGTCATGGACTTCGAAGATGGGCATATCCTGGTCAACGTAAACTACAGGTGAAGACATTATGTCCCTGACCCTTGGGCTGGTGCCAAGCTGTTTCTCTATGGCTGAAAGGAGCCTGTTTTCCGCTTCGGACAGGGTAACCCCCTTGAGTACCGCAGATGCTGCGGCAGGATGCCCTCCGCCTCCCAGCTCCTTTAGGATTGCAGCCACATCTGCGTTGTCGGTCCTGCTTCTGCCCACGATTATCACCTGGTCTGACATGAGCGCCACGGTAAAGAGCACCTGCAACCGCCCCATGTCCATGAGTTCGTGGGCAAGCACTGCAAAATCGTCCACATAACCGGGAGAAGAGGTCTTGGCAATGGTAACCTTTGTGCCACCGAAATTATAGGTTGCAGCAGACTGCAGCAGATCATTCAGGAGAGCAATGTGCTCTGGTGTAAACCTGCTGCCCATGACTGTAGCCACCTGCTTGAGATCAGCACCCTGTTCCATTAGCCATGCAGCCTGTCTGAGGTCTTCGGGCCTGGTTGATGAAAATGTAAAGGAACCGGTATCCTCGTAGATGCCGAGCAGGAGGAGAGTGATTTCCTGGGGAGACAGACGTATCTTCCTCCTGCGCAGCCGCCTCACCATGAGGGTGGTGTTGGACCCGGTATTGCCAAATACCTTTCTGGTGGCAGGAATATCACATTCCTGTTCCTGGTGATGGTCGAACAGATGAACTTTTATACCTGGCAGTGACAGTAGCTCGGAGGCCTGCCCCAGCCTGCTTTTCCGGCCGGTATCCACTACGACCACTGTCTTTACCTTGGAATGATCAATCTCTTTTAGGGAACAGAATACATCCATGGAGGAATCAATGGATTTTAAATAGTCCCTTACAGCTCTTTCCTGAGAGCCAGGCAGCACTATCACAGCATTCGGATAGAGCCTGGCAGCAGCGACCGCCGAGGCTACTGCATCGAAATCCGCATTCAGGTGGGTGATGATTATGGTTGCTGGCTTACACTGCATACGCATAGGGTATGATCAAGCTATCTGGGCATCAGAGAAGGATGCGAATTCAGGCATGATTTCATGAGAATATAGATCATGGAGAGACCGTATAAAAAAACAAAGGGAGGCCAGCACGGGCCTCCCGGTTAGATAGTCGGGTAAACTGGAGATCAGCTTTATATTTTGACCTTGTATGGATTGATGGTGAGGACCGGGCAGGGTGCCTCCTTGATGATACCTTCCGCCACGCTGCCGAACATGACCTTTTCAAGGCCCTTCCTGCCATGGGTGCCTATGATTATCAGGTCAATGTCATTTTTCTTGACGTATTCAAGTATTTCATCCACAACATCTCCGGCAGCTATCTGTGTCTCAATTTCTCCAACATCCTGAAGCTGCTCGGCCACAAGCCGCTTCATGGATTTCTCGGCACCATCCATCAGGTCTTTCTCAAGGGCCGCGTACCAGGCCGTGCCCATCTCAAATCCGACGAATTCTTCAGCACTTCTGATAACATGGATGACATAGAGCTTGGCATTAAATGCTTTTACTGTATCTTTCACCAGGGGAAGTATCTTTTCCATATTCATGGTGAAATCTACCGGGAAAAGGATCTTTTTTACATTAAACATAGTGCCCTCCTTTTTTTAAGAAACAAATTGTTCAATCCTTGTTGATATATTATCGGTATCTATACTCTAGAAGTCAAGGTTGTTTGCAAACTTTGTTGATGGTTTTCGAGTAGATGAAACAAAATCAACCACAAGCCGCTTCCGCTTGGGATGCTCCTGCACCTGGCAGCCCTGGTATGTTTATCAAAAATTACCAATATCTAATTTTTTCGTGACTTTTTTATGGTATTTGTTTATAATTAAAAAATTATATGGAAGCAGAAGCAGCAAAACTAATTGCAAAAGCAATAGCGGCAGGGTTTGGAGTTTTAGGTCCTGGTATAGGTATTGGTCTT
>JALWYO010000009.1 GCA_026992735.1 Deltaproteobacteria bacterium | reverse complement strand
TTTATGTCTCTTGATACACTATATGGCGTAACCGACGACTTTGAACCACTATATATCGTATTTCGCCCCGGTGGTCAAGGGCCTCAAGAAATTTGCCGCAGTAGTTCGTAGCGGGCTGATTTTTATTGGGTTGCTTCGTGTTGGGTTACGCTGCGCTAACCCAACCTACGATTATGCAACAGTTATAAGACCTCATCTCTTTTATTGACAACATAAAATGGCGATCTAAATATAATTTCAGGTTGAAAGAATGTGGTGAAAACAAAATATTAACTTCACTTGTCCGGTCTGTAGGTTGGGTTAGCGCAGCGTAACCCAACATCACCGCCGTGCTTTACAAAGCATGGGTGCCCGCCTAAAGTGCTTTATCCAACTTCAGCAGGGTAAGTCATAAGAAAGGTAATTCATTGTGAACGATTCGGGATACAGTCTCCTGGCGCGCATCCGCGAACTGGTCAGGCCCTACGCACCCAGGGTGGTGGCTGCCGTGGTGTTCAGCCTCATTGTCTCTGGCCTGAACGGGGCCATAGCCTGGCTTGTCAAGCCTGCCATGGACTACATCTTTGTGGACAAGCGCTATGAGTACATTGTTTTTCTCCCCATAGGCCTGCTTCTGCTCTACGTATTCAGGGGCGGGGCGAGTTTTATCCAGTCGTATCTCATGAGAACTGCGGGTTTCAAGCTCGTCTGTGACCTGAGAAACCGCTTTTTTTCCAGGATGGTGTACCTGCCCGTCTCTGCCATTGCAAGGCAGACCAGCGGTGACATGGTCTCAAGGCTCATGAACGATATCGGCATGCTCAGCGGTATATTGTCGGACAGTTTCCGCACCTTTCTTGTCCAGGTGCCTTCCATCATTGTCCTGATAGGTGTGGCGCTGTACAGGAGGTGGGACCTTGCAATGCTGAGTTTTGTCCTGCTGCCCTTCATCACTTATGGCACCAGGGTGTTGAGCAAGTATGTCAAGCGCAGGAGAAAAAAGGTCCAGCGCCTGCTGGCAAAACTTACCCAGAGGATGAGTGAGACAGCATCGGGCATAAAGGTCATAAAGATCTTTGGCATGGAGGACAGGAAGATACAACAATTTGCCAGGGAGAACCGGAATGCCTACAGGCAGTTTTCCCGGGTTGTCAAGCTCAAGGAAGGAACAAAGTTTCTCATAGACCTTTGTTCCGGCCTGTCTGTTGCCATCATACTTGGTTACGGAGCCACCCTCGTGGTCAAGGGGGAGATGACTTCCGGCGATTTCTTTTCCGTCCTGACTGCAATTGTAATGGCATTCACCCCGTTGAAGAAACTGGGCGGGGCGTACAGTACCTTCCAGGAATCTGTCGGTGTACTGGAGCGGGTGGACATGTTCCTGAACAAGGAGCCGGAAAGGGAAGGGGGGATCAAGGCGCTTCCCCTGGAATCAGGCATACGTTTTGATTCATGCTGGTTTACCTATGACAGCGGCGCAGAGGTATTGAAGGACATAAATCTCTGGATTCCCAGGGGCGGCGTGGTTGCCATAGTGGGGCCAAGCGGTGCAGGAAAGTCCACCCTGGTGGACCTTATTCCCCGTTTTATCTCGCCTTCGAGGGGCCGTATATCCTGGGACAGCAACGATCTCCAGGAGCTGGAACTCAAGTCCCTCAGGCAGCAGATTGCTGTGGTGAGCCAGGATGTCATCCTGTTTTCCGATACTATAAGGGAAAACATTGCCGCAGGAAGGCCGGATGCCAGTGATGAGGAGATAACCAGGGCTGCACAGCTGGCCCATGCGCATGAGTTCATAATGGAGCTGCCCGAGGGTTATGATACCGTGCTGGATGAACGGGGCCTGAACCTTTCAGGCGGGCAGAGGCAGCGCATCGCCTTTGCAAGGGCCATACTTAAAGATGCACCTGTGCTGATACTTGACGAGGCCACCAGCTCCCTGGATACTGTCTCGGAACAGGCGGTCCAGAAGGCATTGAAAAACGTGGTGCAGGAAAGGACCACCATCGTGGTTGCGCACAGGTTATCCACCATTCAAAATGCAGATACGATTATAGTAATGGACCAGGGCCGCATCGTGGCATCCGGGACCCACGATGAGCTTTTGCGCTCATCGTCCCTTTACCAGGAGCTTTATACCACTAACATGTCAGCTGCCAAACATGGTAAAGTGGTAAATGCTTGAGCAGCCCGGGTCTTGTATGGATGCGCATGGCCTGGGCAATAGGCCTGTATGTTGACAGCTATGGACGGTACAATCCTGACAAGGGATCTTGATATACTGCTGATGCTGGCCTCGGCAAACAGTCTCCCTGTTGCTGCAAGGCTTTTGCTGGGGAAACGCCTTGAAACTCCTGTAGATTTCAATATCAAGTTTCCTGACGGCAGGCCGTGGTTCGGCCCTCACAAGACCTGGCGAGGCATTGCTGCAAGTGTGTCAGGCACCATGGTTCTTGCAGTGCTGCTGGACTTCGGTGCGAGAACAGGTTTCTGGATGGCCATCCTGTCCATGGCAGGAGACCTGCTTGCCAGTTTCATCAAGAGGCGGCTGGGCATGAAGAGCGGGGCCAGGGCCACGGGGCTGGACCAGGCAGTAGAGGCATTTTTGCCCCTTGCGGTATTGAAGGATGGCCTGGGCCTTGCCTGGCTGGACTGTCTTGCCATAACAGTAGTTTTCACGGTGCTGGAAATGCTCCTTTCCCCGCTGTTGTACCGCATGGGATTGAGAAGGCATCCCTATTGAGCGAGGATATTGTATGCAGGCTATCTGTTCATGAGCGCGTTTAAGGCGGATTTTCATATCCATACTGCTGAAGACAGGAGAGACCTGGTTCGTTATTCCGCCATGGAACTCATAGACATGGCGCGGGAACGGGGTTTTTCCTGCCTTGCAATCACAAACCATGAGCAGTGCACCTGGTCCGAGTATCTCAGGGACTATGCCAGGGAGCGGGGGATATGCCTTCTGCCGGGCATGGAGGCCACGGTCCAGGGACGCCATGTGCTGCTGATCAATTTTGATTTCAGCGATGTATCTGTTTCAAGTTTTTCAGACCTGTATAATCTCAGGAGAGACAACGCCCTCATAATTGCGCCCCATCCTTTTTATCCATCCCGCGTGGCACTTGGAAGGCAGTTTATTAAACACCTGGAACTTTTCGATGCTGCTGAATGGTCACATTTTTTCTGCAGGAAGATAAATTTCAATCTGAAAATGGAGAAGGTGGCAAGGGCTCACGGCCTGCCTGTGGTCGGCACCTCGGATGCACACCAGCGTATGCAGTTTGATACCACCTATTCCATGGTGGAAGCGGATGAAGCAGAACCAGAGGCAATAATCCAGGCGGTCAAAAAGGGAGACATAAAGGTGGTTACAAGGCCGCTGTCATTTTTGCAGCTGCTGCAGATAAATTTCAGGATGACTGCAAGGAACCATGTCTTGAAATACATCACCAGGGCTGCCAGGTAACTGCAACCGCCTGCTGAAAGCCGCTGTTTATCCGCCTGGCCCGGACAGCAGCACCTTGACATCATCCCTTGAGAGCTCGCTCCTGATCCCGAACCTGGTAAGGACAAAGTCATATTTTACTGGATCATCGGGGTTTATCTGCCTGAATGCCCCTGTTATTTCCAGGGCTGCCGCAAGGTTTGCCTGTTTGCGGCAGGTAAAGCCCAGGTCTCCTGCAATGTGAAACATGTGGGTATCAAGCGGGATCACCAGGTCTGCCGGAGAGATGACGCTCCAGCCTCCAGGATCTACACCGTCTTTTCTCACCATCCACCTGAGGAACAGAAATAGCCTCTTGCAGGCGCTCTTTTTGGCAGGATCGGGCAGCAGATAGGAACTCTTCAGCCCTGCAAGATGCAATAGGCTGTCGACCGCTGACTTTAGCCTTTCCACCGTGCCGGCAGGGCCGGGAGATGCCTGTCCTTGGACGGAAAACAGGGGCTCAAGCCCCCCGTGTATTTCCAATGCTCTTTTCAGGCCTTTCATAAATCTGCCCATCTCGTGTCCACTGGTAAATCTATACCTGAAGCTGGAAAAGGCCTGTTCAATGGCCTGATCATTGCTGTTCTTTAGAAACAGGCGGGGAGAAGGCCCCATTATTTCCAGGCAGTTGTTGATGCTCTTAAGAATTTGCTGCACCCTGCCGTATGCAAGAGATGCGGCAACAAGGGCTATAATCTCCCTGTCCCGAGGGTCGGGAAACCCGTAGAGAAATTCGAGAGGGTCGGGGTGGACAAGGTCCCTCCTGTTGTATTTTCCATAAAGGGCCTCTAACCCCTTCCGCAGTATGCCGTCTTTCCCGGTCAAGGGCAACAGTGCAGGCGCGGCACAGCACAGTCAAGATTCATGGCTTATATCTTGCCACAGCAGGAGCCTGGCCCGGCGCATCCCGGCGCCTGCCCGGGCCTTGAGCCACAGCACGCGGTATCAGAAGGCCCTGGCATGCTTTTGGGCGTCTGGCCTGTCAGGCTCGACGTGGCTGACATGAGCTTGGTCATGCTTCTGCTGCCGCATTCAGGGCATTCCGGTTCGGAATTGCCGGAAAAGATTAACAGTTCACTGACCTTGCCGCATTTTTCGCACTTGTATTCAAAAATAGGCATTGCTTAACACCTTTATGATCGTTTTTGCGATCGTTGGGTTACGCTTCGCTAACCCAACTTGCGAATTATAGACTCAATAATTTCACAGAATTATCGAAAGTTATACATCAATATTCATGAAATTCTTCAGCCTGGGCAACCCGCCAATGTCAGCGCTGATGGATAATTACCATTGGTCACCCAGGCTGTCTGTCATTCAATGCCATTAATGTGCGCACTGGTGGCCGTCACCATGCTCATGGCCTGAGCAGGTCGGGCCGGTTGCACCAGTGATGTTTCCTGCCAGGAATTCTTCCACGATCTTTGCAGGATCTCCAGATGGCACGCCGGCAGTTACCTGTATGCCTGCCTGGTTCAGGAGCTCTACTGCCCTGGCGCCGATTCCTCCGCAGATTACGTGGGTGACCTGCTGCCTGCTGAGCCATGCAGGCAGGGAACCCGGTTCATGTGGCGGCGGTGTGTCAAGATAACTGCCAAGTATGTTGCCGTCCTGGACATCAACAAAACCAAACTGTGGAGCATGACCGAAATGGCTGCAAAGTGTGCCGTTTTCTATGGGAATGGCGATTTTCATATCTGTTCAGCCTCCTTCTTTTCTTGTTCTTTCTTCTTTTTAAGGACCATCTGCTGGGTCACGTTTATAACGTTCTGCACTACCTTTTCAAAGGCCTCTGCCGTGTGGCTGTTGGGATACATGGCCATTATTGGCCTGCCTGCATCTCCCGTGGTAACGATTCTCGGGTCCACAGGGATCTTGCCAAGAAATGGTATCCCGGTCTCCTCGGAGAGTTTTTCTCCGCCGCCCCTCTTGAACACGTCTATGGCCTTTCCGCAGTGAGGGCATATCATACCGCTCATGTTTTCAACTATGCCGATAACTGGCATACCCACGTGCTTGCAGAAACTTATGGATTTCTTGACATCAAGGAGCGCAACCTCCTGGGGGGTTGTGACCAGCACGGCGTATGCGTCCGGTATCATCTGGGCAACTGTCATCTGCTCATCCCCGGTTCCAGGAGGGGCGTCTATGACCAGGTAGTCCAGCTTGCCCCATTCAATGTCGTAGATGAATTGCCTTATTGCAGACATCTTCATGGGGCCCCGCCACATGACTGCTGAATCCTTGTTGGGCAGGAGCGGCTCTACGGACATGAATTTCAGGTTGGGAGAGTAATATACAGGGCCGACAGTGCCATCGGGCCTCTTTTGAAGTTCTCCTCCCTCCAACCCCAGCATCTTCGGCACGTTTGGACCATGAAGATCAACGTCAAGCAGGCCAATATAAAAATTTTGCAGCGAAAGACCTATGGCCAGGTTGATGGAAACCGTGCTTTTGCCGACACCGCCTTTTCCGCTCATGACCATCACTTTATGTTCAATCTGGGACAGCTTTTCCCGGATCTTTGAATCCTGTTCGTCAAGTACCGGATTTGCCGGCCTTTTTGTTTCTTTTGTCACTTTTGTTCCTCCTGGTTCAGCATTTTTTGAATTGCGCTCCAGATATTTGCTATACTTTTCGACGCGCTGCAATCTTTATATTTGACTACCGGGATACCCTGTACCAGGCTTTCCACTACTGTTTCATCAAAAGGTATCTTCCCGACAACCGGAACCTGGAGCCTTTCGCAGGCCTTTTCCACTTCTTCCGAGAGCCTTTTATTGAGTTCCCACTTGTTGATACAGACACATGCAGGAATCTTGAAGTGACGGCAAAGTCCCAGGACACGTTCAAGGTCATGCAGGCCGGACTGTGTAGGTTCTGTGACCACGAGAATCATGTCTGCCCCGGAGACAGATGCTATGACAGGACAGCCGATCCCTGGAGGGCCATCCACCAGTATGATATCCTTTGAGAGCTTTTCAGCCCGTTCCCTGGCCTCTTTTTTCACCAGTGCGACCAGCTTGCCGGAGTTTTCCTCTCCTGGTATCAGGCGTGCATGCACCATGGGCCCATAATCCGTATCCGAGACATACCAGTATCCGCAGTGATCTGGTTCAAGGTCAATGGCATTTTCAGGGCAGAAGTGAGCGCAGACGGCGCATCCTTCGCAGGTGAATGGCTCTACGTGGGCTATCCCATCTTCTGAGGTAGAGATGGCATCATAATGACAGATGTCAACACAGGTGCCGCATGCGGTGCAGTCATCCGGCCTGACCCTGGCGGTTACCCCGGAAATAAAATCATTCTTTTCTCTGGTTTCCGGTGAAAGGAGGAGGTGGAGATCGCTGGCATCAACGTCACAGTCCACCAGCATTGCATCCTGATTCAGGACGGCAAACGATGCAGTAATGCTGGTCTTGCCTGTTCCTCCCTTTCCACTCAACACAAGGAGTTCCTTCACTTTTCAAGCTCCTTCAACAGTTTCCCGAACCTGTCTTTCAGACCGCTTATCACGTCGATTACAGGTATTCCCCTGGCATATGCCTCCGCCACGTCTTTTCTGAATGGGATCTCTGCCAGCAGGGTCACCTGGTTTTCACTGCACCATGCATTTACCTTGTCAAAGCCTATACCGGCCTTGTTGATTATCACCCCGAAGCTGAGCCCGAGTTCCTTCATTACTTCGGCGGCAAGCTTGAGGTCATGGAGTCCGAATGGTGTCGGCTCTGTAACAAGGATCACGTAGTCGGCATCTCTGACCGTGTTTATTACAGGACAGGATGTCCCTGGCGGAGCATCGTATATGACGAGCTGGTCATTGCCGGCCTTTTTCTTTACTGCCTTAATAAGAGGAGAGGACATGGCCTCGCCTACCCGCAGGCTTGCCTGGAATACCTTGATGTCCCTGCTGTATCCCCATTCAATGCGTCCGATCTCCCTCCTTGCTTCCTCGAGAGCATGTTCTTCGCATACCAGGAAGCAGCCTCCACAGGAGTGGCACATATCCTGGAATGCCATGATTGTTTTGCCGAAGACAGTTATGGCATTGAACTGGCAGATGTCCCTGCACTTGCCGCAATAGGTACATCTGTCTTCCACGACCCTGGGTACAGTAAGGTAGAAGGTCTCGGAACCGGACATCTCTGGTTGAAAAAATATATGAGCATTAGGCTCTTCCACGTCACAATCCACGAATGTGACTGGTTTCGAAGAGGAAAGGGCAAGGCTGACAGATACGGTTGTTTTGCCTGTCCCTCCCTTGCCGCTTGCTACAGCTATTTTCATATTATATTACCATCAGGATTATATTAGACCGGCCTGGATTTCCCGTGACCTGCTTCAACATTATTACAGGTGCATGGAAAACAGGTGGCGAACATGTACGAAATTGCATCATTTCCGTCTGCATTTTGACGCATGGAGACCATGGATCAGCTATTGCATCCGCATCCGCCACGTCCCTGGCCTCTGCCGCCCCCCATGCCACGGCCGCCTCCGCCTCCGCATCCTCTGCCACCGCCGGTGCCAGCACCGCCTCCTCCGGTTCTTCTTCCACCACCGCCACCACCGGCAGTTCCAGGCTGCTGGTATAGCCCCTGCAGCCCTCCATGGGCATAGGCTGTGGGCCCTGCCGGGGATGGATTGTCCAGGCTGCCTGACAGAAAGGCGTCAACCGCCTCTTTTACCGAGCCTCCTGCCCCTGATACAATCTCCACATTTCCGGCATTCAGGACAGCGTATGCCTTTGGACCGACCCTGCCGGTCAGTACAACTTTTGCACCCGAGCCTGCCACCATTGCAGCCGCATTGATTCCTGCTCCATGGGCTGCTTCCTGGGCGGCGCGGTTATCTATAACATCTGTGATCTGCCGCGATTCAGAATCCACAAGTACAAAATAACTTGCCCTGCCAAATCTTGGGTCTACCTTGGAATCAAGGCCAGTGCCGCTGGCGCTTACAGCAATCTTCATTTTTTTCTCCTGAAAATTAAGGTTTTTTTAAAGCAGATTTTGGAGGAGATTATTTTTTAACCTTTCCGAAAATCGTCCAGATATCACCTGTTACTGATCTCCGGATGGACACAAGTTAGGTAGTTGCGGCCTTTATGTCAATATTTTTTTGAGC
>JALWYO010000008.1 GCA_026992735.1 Deltaproteobacteria bacterium | reverse complement strand
TTTACGAACTGTGCCGGCTGTTTCCTGATGGCGTTCCATTCCCTGAAGATAGCTGAAACAAGTTGCTTCTCCGTTGCATTTACCGATCTGGCTCCAGGCATTTCGGGTTTGCTGGCAACGCTGCCCATGTAGTTGTTGGTAATAAAAAAACCGCTGCCAGGATTCAGAAGAAAGGTGACATCAGTCCTCTTCTTGTCAACATGGGCAAGGAGTTCCTGGATGCGATCCAGCGATATGTCCATGGCGAATACAAAAAATCCGTTTGAGGAGCCGTACCTGTTCCACCATACCGAGGCGGTTATTCCAGGCTTGCCTGAGCTGAAGAACTTGTAAACCGGGGTCCAGTAAACCTGACGCTTTTCAACAGTCCTGCGGAACCAGGGCCGTTTCCTGGGATCGTGGGTTGCGTTTTTGATCCAGCTCTTGACCGGGCGATCAGGGGCAACCCACTCCTGGAACATCATCTCGCTGCCATGGGAAGTCTGCCTGGTAACCCTGGTCACCCATACAGCGCCTTTTTTTTGCAAAAAATATTCCTGGCCGAAGTTATCAGCCAGGGTTATGCCGTTTACCAAGTCCTGGTTCTCCAGCAACGGCATGAATTTCCTGTTAAGACTCACTATATCCGAAAATTTGAGGGCCCCGCTGGAACCAAGATCCCGTATGACCAGGAGCTTACCGGAAACCTGGCTGAACAGGCCCCGGAGCTTGTCCACCTCGTTCTCGTTAATCCTGGTAATTATCTCGGCGGCAAAATGTGTTTTGACCTTGAAATACTTGTACAGATTCACTCCCACCAGAAACAGGACAAAGCCTGCTGCCATAATGGCGATGGACAGTGCAACAGTAGATTTTCCTCTCATATTATGACCGAACATTGCGTCACCACAAACAACCGTTTTGAAGACATTATTAACTCCTATACCACGCAAAAGCAGGCTTTACCAGGATTGCAGGGAGAACGGGACATCAATTCCCTGTACCTGTCCAGGCAAAACTGCCCTTCCTGATATTGCAAAATGCCAGCTCCGGCAGGCTGTATATCATTCCCCATAACCCCTGCCTGAACCTGGCGGCCCTGTCCACAGGCATGGTGAGTATCCCCGAAGCCGCATTGAGGATACCCCATCCAATGTTCATGGCACCAAGGAGCGGCCGGGCAGGAGGCAGGGCATCGTCTGTAAAGAACAGGAAAGATGTATCCGCCGGACCGGGCCTGTAAACGGAAGAAGTGATGGTATTAAATTCGCGCGCATAGACCAGAACAGGGTTTTCATTCCTGTACATCTCGAGGAGCTTCCTTTGCCTGAATGATGGAAGGTAAAGGACCCTGCGGACATGGACACTTGAAACCCAGCATTGGAAAAACCTGAATGGCACAAACGAGCCACCTGTTGCCGGGGTAAACCGCGCCACTGCCTTTCCAGGCGGAAAATCAATATTCCCCGCAACGAATTCCAGCTCCCTGGCGAGTTCTGTTACGCAGTTTTCTGTGAGCAGGTTGTACCCGTAAATCTGTCTTAGGCGGCCACGATATGCAAGCAGGGCATGTCTCGCTTCTTCCATTATACCGGCAGGCACCGGCGCTGCAGGCAGGTCAAAATCGACACTGTCCTTTCTGCATGGCACTCCCCTGTCATCAAGGATGCGTACAGGCATGCCATGATCGAGGCCTCGGCGCAACTCAACAAAACGTGCCGCCAGGTTTTCAAGGGTATTGTAGGCCATTTCATCCAGGGGCTCCAGATTGGAGCAATAGCCCGCCATTGCCTTTCCAAGCCTGGATGCAAGGTCTCCGCGAAGCCTTTCCATGGACTCCCTGTCGTGCATCAGTACTGCCTGTGAAACCCTGCAACAACACTCTGGAAACGGATCAAGGACCAGGAGATGCCCGGCCTTCAGGCTCTTTTTAACTGCCTGGTACCTGGCCATTTCCACGAGAAGGGCGCTGCCCCTGCCAGGCCGTCCTGAACCAAGGAGGGACAGGATAGACTGTTCAAGGCGACGGCCGAACAAGGCAAGCCTTGTCCTGAAACACCCTGGCATGCTGCCTGCATCCATCAGCGCATCCGGACGCACTGGTGCCAGGCCATCTAGAACCTGGATGGCCTGTTTAAGGGCAAAAAGCTCTTCAAACCTGCCTGCGCCTGAGTGAACAAGCGGGACCAGGTCCATGTCATTAACCGGCAATCCGGGCATGTCCATAACGTACGGATTCAGGGCGGCTATTTCTGCATCAACATCCTGCAGTTCAGACTCAATGAACCGGCTTCCAAACCGGGCAACAGCCATATCCTTCAGGCGCTTCATCCCGGCTGAAACAATGCTGCCGCGCCTGTCGAACAGGCCCAGCCCCTGGACAGCCAGGGAACCCGATCCCGAACGGACAGATTCCAAGAATTTCAGGTTTCCGGCAAGTATCTCCAGGTTGAGAAAATTCCTGTCCTGTGCAAGAAGCCGGGAATCAAGCCGCGCCTGCAGGAGCTTCAGGCCATCCCCTGGCGCATCAGTCACCGCCAGGTACATGGGGCGGTTTTCCAGGTCGTTATAGACCTTGCGGAAGTGCTTCCAACCTTCCCTTTTAAGCCTGAAAAAACCGTCTTCATGCTGTTGAAAATGATAGACCGCATCCCCCAGGCCAAGGGCAAGATGGCCGCCGCTGCCGCCCCCGGTATTGGACTCTATATAGACGAGAAAAAAAGACTCACCGCCGGGGAACCCGGCAGCATCGGGAATGCCTGCAAAACAGGCGGGCAATAAAAACAGTAAGGAGGCCCGAAAGACCTCCCTTGACATGAAAAGACGCAACAAAATTACAAAATTATGGGCATCAGTAACCTTGTTCTATGTATTTCAGCCTCTCGCTGTTGCCGCTCAAAAGCACCTTGAGACAGGCAAGGCTGGATACCTGGTCCTTGGCTATACCTGCGGCCTTCAGCCCCTTTCCTATTCCTATGTAGGTATACTTGTAGCCTTCCCAGTCGGTAATGCCGTGTTTCTTGGCAATCCGGGAAATTCCCCGCATGAAATCCTCGGCAGAAACCCCGCTGTTTCCTATGGCATCCACGTAAGTGGCCACATCCTGCACGTAGGCCTTTCTCTCCTCCTCGGATACCGAGGGCCC
This sequence comes from Deltaproteobacteria bacterium, assembly GCA_026992735.1. Taxonomy (GTDB): domain Bacteria; phylum Desulfobacterota; class Dissulfuribacteria; order Dissulfuribacterales; family QOAL01; genus QOAL01. The sequence continues at coordinate 5,693 of JALWYO010000008.1, read as the reverse complement.
GGAACTGGAGCGGGAGATGGAGGCAGAGGAATCGGAGCTTGAGGATATGGAATGCGAGATGGAACAGCCACCCATGCACAGCATTGCAGTGGCTAACAACAGGCCAAGTATATAATTTTTAGAACCTTTACAAGCCAAGACTGTCATCTGTCACCCCTGTTTACTAATTTTTACCTAAATCCTGCAATTGCCGAGTTTGCCGAAGATGCAAGGCGGAAGGGACGCAGACGTATTTTGATACTTCAAGTCCCTGACAACGCGGCAGATTCGGCAAACTCGGCAATCCCGAAGGGTGGTGAATGCGAGGGAAAAAATATCTGATGGTGAATTCACCTAAAAAGCGAAACTTGCCCCTCAAGTATTCAACAAGCACTTTGCTGATATAATTAATAAATTTCATTTTCCTCGCATTTGACATGCAGGATTTAGGCTTTATTTTAAACATATACAAACTGCAAGGTTCAAGAATCGGACTCCGGCTTAAAGGCCGGGTCAATATACTTGACGCCCCACTTCTTGGTCAACTTGGCCCTGATATCCTCAACCGCCTTTTTTGCAAGATACTTGGTCGCCTCTTTCTCCACGAATTTTTCATCAAAAGGTTCAAGCACGGGCTTCCTTATATCTGTCACCTTGTATATGGCATAGTAATTCCCCATCCTGACAGGCCGGGATATCTCGCCCTTTTTCATAGATGTCAACATTTTACGCAATGGAACCGGTTTTATATCAGGTGCAGGCATGAAACCGAGATCGCCATTCCTGGACCTGCTGAATTCATCTTCGGAGAACTTCCGGGCCACTTCTTCGAAAGGATGCCCAGCCTTTAAAAGTTCTGCCGCCTTGATTATCTTTTCTTTTGCCTCTTTTTCCTTACCGGGCTTGATATAGACCCTCACAGTGGACACACGCACAAAAAGCGGCGTGCTGAAGACATCGTGATGCTCATCATAAAACTTCTTGAGCTTCTCCCTGTTCCATTCCGGTTTTGGAGGCATCATCTGATCGAATACCGTCCAGACATACCTCTCCGGATTATTATCTTCTGGTTGAGGTATCTTGAGAGCCTTGCCTTCAAGATATAGAAGTTTTCTGAGGATCATCTCCTGAAGAATATCCCTCTTGCCACCGGGATAGGAAAGAAACGCCGTATAGTTGGGCGATGTCTTGCCAAATTTTTCTATGTCCGCCAGGGTAATCTTCTCGCCATGTACCTCTGCGACTACATGATTAGTAGCGTTAGCCGTCTCTCCAGCATGCAGGGTACCCGTATTCAAAAAGGCCAAGACCGCTGCAACCAATACCGCAAAGCAAAAAACTTCTTTTGTCTTCATAAATAATACACTCCTTAAAAAAGTGGACCAAAATAAATACCGATCTTATCACCATCATAATCTACAAACAAGACATCAAGATTCCCATCCCTGTCGATATCCAGAAACTTGAACATGGTAGGAGATTTACCCGCCTTGAATTTCTTCAATTTCCACTTACCATCCTTATCCTGCTTACCTATAAACATCTTCTGCTTCTCACCCAGTGCTATCATGGCTGGATGCCCCTTACCAGCAGCCACTGCCCCGCAGCCACGATATCCCCATGCAGGAGCAGGTATCTCGTCAACAGAGGCTGTATTTCCATGGCAGTCCCCATAGGCGATAACAGCAACTTTACCCAACTCCATTGGGATCAAAACATCAACACATCCATCACCGTTCAGGTCTGCAGATGCGACAGAGGCGGGCATACGAGGCAGGGTATTTGCGTTCTTCCGCACCCAGGCATAGACGTCCTTGTTAACAAAACGACGCTTGCCTTTATTAATGGCCACCCTTACCCTATTGCTATCCGGTTCTATGAAAAACACATCCTGTCTGCCGTCCTTGTTCCAGTCTCCAAGGGAGATGTACCCACCATACTCAGGAGAACGAGATATTTTTGTAACTTCAAAAGAAAATGCCTTTGGATCCTTCCCCCAGAGCACGGTTATGTTTTGCGGACCGTAAGGGCCTAAAACGATATCCCGCTTACCATCCTGATCAAGATCAGCTATCAACAGGCTCTGAGGATAGGCTGATACAGAAAATTTCATGGGTTTTTCGGAAAATCTGCCCTTGTTGTTTCTGAAATAGAGTACCGCTCTCTCTCCCTCTGAAGCAAGAAGCAGATCATCAAAACCGTCACCATCCCAGTCAACAGATGCCACATGATCAGGATGAAACCCCACACTCTTCTTTGGCAGGACCTGGACCTGTTCAAATTTCCTGTTACCCTTGCCAAAAAAAATCTTCAGGCAATTTTCTCCATGAGATACTGCGGCGATGTCCAAATTCCCGTCTTTATTAAAATCATCCACCACGGCATTTTCCATGTCCCGCCCGCCTAACAACTCCAGATAAGCGACAGATTGTTTACCCGTCTTATCTACAGAAGTACCGTTTGCATTTGAAACTGTTTCATTTCCAGCATATAAATACGCTGGCGGTAAAAGACAGACACTAACAGCACAATATAAACAGATATTACAAATAAACCGCATCATAATAAACATCACTCTAAATTTATTTTACAGCCATATTCAAACAATAAAGTATTTTACAGATGATCTCAAAACAGCTCACTGGCAACAGTATTCTCTTAGAAAAATCCCAAGGGAAGGTATGATGCTGACTGTCAAAACATTTTCTAAAACAATGGTCCAAAATATATAGTCACGACATCACCACTGTAGTCCGTAAAAATGACATCCAGATTCCCATCATTGTCAATATCATGGAACTGGAAGTTGGCGGGAATTACTCCTGCTTTGTAATGCTTCAAAATCCACTTGTCATCACCGCCTTTCCTGCCCAGAAACATCTTCAGCTTTTCACCGAGGGCTATAATAGCTGGATGACCATGGTCAGCGGCCACAGCACCACAACCACGGTACCCCCAGGCAGGAGCAGGAATCTCCTCCATAGACACAGTATTCCCCTTGCAATCACCATAGGCAATGACTGCCACCTTGCCTATTTCCATGGCAGTCAGCACGTCAACACATCCGTCACCGTTAAGGTCTGCCAATGCAAAAGAAGCAGGGGTAAAAGGGGGTTCATATATACTCTTGCGAGTCCATGAATACACATTAATCAGGCGAAAATGCCTTTTGCCTTGATTCAGGGCAACCCGAACCCTGTTTTCATTAGGCTCAAGAAAAAAAACGTCTTTCTTGCCATCTCCGTTCCAGTCATCAATAAAGACGCTTGAGCCGGTGAAATTCCGAACCCTGGTGATATAGCTAACGTCAAAGACAAACTTATCAGGGTCTTTCCCCCATAGCACTGATATATTATAAGGGCCATACGGGCTGAGAACTATATCCTGCTTACCATCATTATCCAGATCCGCTATTGCAATATCCTTTGGCGCATTTTTTACCTCGAATACTTTCGGAGTTTCCACAAACCTGCCCTTGTCATTCCTGAAATAAAAAACTGCGCTTGAACCCTCTGCTGCAAGGATCAAATCATCAAAGCCGTCGTTATCCCAGTCAAACAAGGCTATGTGATCCGGATGATACCCCACACTCTTCTTTGACAGGACCTGGGCCAGCTCAAACTTCCTATGCCCCTTACCAAGAAAAATCTTCAGACAGTTGCCACCATGAGATACAGCTGCAATATCAAGATAACCATCCTTGTTAAAATCTCCCAGCACTGCATTTTCCATGTCATGGCCAACCTGAAGGTCCAGCCTGGCGGGATTCACTGGCGTCTTTTCAGCAGCATCCCCATGACGGCTGCCGGAAACCGAAACCGCACTGGCGTAATCATGTGCCCAAACATATGTTGAGAACATAACAAGGCCAAAAAAAACGACAAGAACAAGCATAGACAAACGCATAAATTTGATCCTCTTTCTATGGTAATTTCTTGATAGTAAGCAGGCTGTGGCTCAAAAAATCATGCCGGCATAGCCTTCAAAATGTACTGATACACCAATGTATCTTCCATTTTCAATATGAATTCCCTGACCGAAGCGGCGACATCGCGCCCTGAATTATGAAATTCGGAGTATTCAAGAGGAAGCTCATAGGTATCAAGATCGAGTATTATGAAACCACTCGCACTGAACATGGACTTTATACCAGACCTTGTAAAGAAACGCAGGTGACCTCTGTCGAGAAGGCCAAGCTCCCGGTAATCAAACCGCCCGGACATCAACTCGAACAGCACGCCACAATACCCCACATTGGGCAGCGAAGCAACAATATAGCCCTGTTCAGCTAACAGATCATGTGCCATAGAAAGCAGCCGCCACGGGTCTTTCAGGTGCTCCAGCACATCGGCGAACAGGAGCACGTCAAACTTCTGACCGTTAAGATATTGGCGCGGGTCCTCTTTGTCCAGGTCAAGCTCCACGACACGGGAACAATACCTCCTGGCCGAGCTTGCAGCCTCCATATCTACCTCTATTCCAGTGACATCACAGCCCATCTTTTCGGACAGCACCTTGGACATGTGCCCCGGGCCGCAGCCAAACTCCAGGACTCTCTTGCCTTTCCCGACCAGACTGATAACCTTTGTGGCCGTGTTGTCCCACTCGGGATTTATCTCGTAGGCGTACTTGAACCCGCGAAATTCTTCATCCAGGGCCATTGATCATGCCTTTCATACCTGTTTCTGCCATATTTCCCTTATATTGAACCATTGCCACCATTCCCAGGGCCGCTCCATGACATCTCTTTCAAGTTCTTCAACAGCAGCGGACATGGCATCGCCCGGTTCACCGGGCAACGGCCTGATCTCCACGTCAACATGCCAGCCACTTTCCCTCGCCACACCATAGACCATGGAGGCGCCAGTCTTCCCGGCAAGCCGCAAAGCCCCGGCAGGCAGGCTTATGCTGCCGCCGAGGAAAGGATATGAAACAAACCTTCTGAACCTGGGATGGAATGCGTCCATGAGCATAATCACTGCCTGGCCTTCCAGCAGGGCCCTGTAGATAGGACGCAGGTTGTCTTCAAGGGTGACAAGAGGTCCCCTGGTGACCCTGTGATAGCGTTCAAGTTTGCCGGACAGGTATGCCCTGTCTACCCAGTCAAGCAGCCTGTTTCTCCTGTCCACGCACTGGGTGATTATTCCGGTGGGAATACCCGCATGGCCGAGGCTACATGCAACCATGTTCAGGCGGCTGTAATGTGACACAAGGACGATAACCCCTTGACCCGCATCCAGGGAATCTCTTATTATTTCGTGGCCTGACAACGAGGATATTTCTCCAAGCAAATGCCCCCCTCTCCTGCCCGTAATGTAGGCATCTATAACCTCCCTGGCCATCATCATGGAATGCATGGAAACATGGCCTGCGATTCTATATGGAGGCAGGGCAAAACAATCTGTCCGGACACGAGACATGCCCGATGCAATGGCTGACAGATACGCATTCCCAAATGCCGCATCCAAGCGGCCCACGAGCCCGGCAAGCCTGTATGCAACAGGTAGCGGAAATATTGAGAGCAGCCTGAAAAGGCAAAGAAGCCTTGCAGCCTTGGCCGCCTGGTGAAATATCATAAAAAGTGACTATAATTACATGTACTGAACTAGACTTAATCTGACACTTGGTTACATTGGGGCAAATTTGTCTGTCTGGTGCAATCTAGCATTTTCTCTTTTGCCAATGACAATGAATCAAGGAAGGTTTGCATTGGT
>JALWYO010000007.1 GCA_026992735.1 Deltaproteobacteria bacterium | reverse complement strand
GCTGTAGAGTAATTGTAAGCGTTAACAGGGTGCCGCAGATGCAAGGCGGCGGGTGCGCAGTCGTACTCCCTGTACTTCAAGCGCCCGCCAACACAGCAGATGTGGTACCCTGTTAACGCTTACAATTACTCTACAGCGGAAGCTCCCCCTTAAGAGCCAAGGGCAGCCCTGCCGCCATGAACACCACCGTATCGCAGGCACTGGCGACTTCCTGGTTCAGCCGTCCCTGTAAGTCCCTGAACCTGCGCCCAAGCGGGGTTTCAGGCACTAGGCCCATGCCCACTTCGTTTGACACCATGACAAGCGGAACAGTACAGCCTCTTACTGCCTGAACCAGGGCGGCAATCTCCTGCCCGATGTCATTGGCATCAGCGAGCATGGCATTGGAAAGCCACATGGTAAGACAGTCCACGAGGATCACGGGAAAACGGCTGCCTGCCTGCTCAATGGTTTCAGCAAGAAGATATTCCTCTTCCACTGTCTGCCATGCAGCGCCCCGGTCCATTTTATGGGCCTCTATCCTCTGCTGCATCTCCCAGTCGCCGGGCCTGGCCGTGGCTATGAACAGGCCTTGGGGATCAACCGAACCATCGCCAATCAGCCAGCGGCTTCCCAGGGCCAGGGCATAGGAACTCTTGCCGCTCCTGGCACCTCCAAGCACGAGGAAATGCAGCCCGGGCATGCCCTAAAACATCCTCACCCTGCCACAGTCCGGGCATACCCAGGTGGGGCCATTGCTTATCCCCCACATGTTTTCCTTCAGGCACTCGTCGCATATCTGGAAGCCACATGGGCAGTTCCAGCAAAAGGGCAGTTCCCTGCCGCAGCAGTGGCACTTGTATGTGCTTTTTCTGCCCCAGCGTGACTTCCTCTTGGGATGGCTGCTGGAAAAATTCTGTTTTTCTCCTGGTCCATCCCTTTCAGGCATTATCCTGGTCTCTCTTATCAGGCAGGTGAATTATCATAACTGTCTCCATGCCTGCATCTACGAATCTCTTTTCATCAGGAGGAGACTGTGCCTCTATGTAGCCTCCATGATCCTTGATTATGCCAAAAGACACGGAAAGCCCCAGGCCTGTACCCTTTTCCACTCCCTTTGTGGTAAAAAACGGATCGAACATCTTCTTCTGAACATCCGGGGGGATGCCGGTTCCCGTGTCCCCTATTATTATCCTTATCTCTCCCTTCGCGCTGTCATGCTCTGTCCAGAGGCCGATTATTCCCTCCTTCTCAATGGCATGATGGGCATTATTGATGAGATTCATTATGACCTGCCGAAGTTTCTCCCTGTTGCCCCTTATCTTCGGCAGGCCGTCCTGGAGATCCTTGGTCACATAGATGTGGTCCATGTTCAGCGAGTGCTCCATGACCGCCATCACTTCCCGGATACACTCGTTGATATCCACGTCCGACGTGGACGACTCTGGCGTATGTCTGGAAAATTTCAGCAGGTCCGCAACTATACGCTTGCAGACCTTTGTCTGTTTCTCAACAATCTTCAGGGATTCGTAGGCTTCTTCGTTGTCCTGGCAGTCCTCCTCCAGGAGCTGCGTGTAACCCAGGATTATTCCCAGGGGTGTATTGATCTCGTGGGCTACGCCTGCGGCAAGCTGCCCCACGGATGCCATCTTCTCAGACTGAATCAAGGTCTCCATCACCTGCTTCAGCCTCGTAATATCCTTACCTATGCCCTCGCAGCCCCGGAGGGTGCCATCCTCGGCCTTCAAGACGGAAATGGTAAGGATGACATAGATAATCGACCCATCCGGACGCTTCAGCTTCGCCTCGAAATCCTGTATGTGCCCCTTCCTGCACAGGGTTACGGTAAACCTTTCCCACTCCTCAGGGTCTGCAAACAGTTCTTCGAAAGAACGGCCTATAATATCTTCTTTCCTTTCAAAACCGAGTATCTCCACGCCGCTCGGATTGATGTCTTCCACTTCCTGGTCTTCATTGCAGAAAAAGATTATGTCCTTGGAGCCCTCGAACAACCCCCGGAATTTCTTTTCCGACTGCCGGAGCTCCATGGTCCTTTCCTCGACTATCCGCTCCAGATTCTGGTTCAGCTCCTTGAGGGCCTGCTGTGCCTTCTGCAGACGCTCGTTGGTCTTGTAGAGTACCTGGGCGTCATCCCTTACCCGCTCTATAACCTCGCGGACATTGGAATAGTAAAAGGTGAGCACGGCCACGGACGTGAAACTGATGGTGTTGAGACCGCCGGAATACGGGGCTATAAGCCTCCATATATGGCTGTAATTAAAATAGAGAAGCACGAAACGTACGGCATGGCCCACGCCTCTGGAAACAGCGAGGGCCACCAGGGCCATGCTGAACCAAAACATGTATGTCCAGAGGACGCTTTTTGGCTGGAGCCTGGTAAGCCTGTAAGCATAGTAGAAGGCGATGAGGGAAAACACCACCATCATAAGAGCGCCTACAAAATCCACAAAATAGACCGGGAACAGGGGAAGTCTGTCTATCATACAGGCTGACTCCTGGTATCTTCCCTGGCTGTCTGCTTTTCAACCCGCTTGCAGAAATGACGGAGGCTCATGGACAGAGACCACATGGCTGGCACGCATAGAAAATGATCAAACTGCCCCAGGTAATAGAGCCATTTCTCCAGGGTCAGCGGGCCGGCCAGGTAGCTGAATATATGATGCTTGCCAATGATTATGGCGGATTTATCCAGCCGCAGGGCCAGGATATGTTCAACAAAGGTATCCAGATTCCATATAAGCCAGAAAAATATGGAGAGTTTTAGGTACTTCCAGGCCTTGCTGCTGTCCACCGGGTATTTGTTCAGGATATATATGAGAAAGAGAAGTGCCACTGAAAAAAAGATATGGCCCATCAAGTGGACAATAATGCCTTCCGGAGGGCCATGTATCTGGACGGCAAAGGCCGAATCCGGGAAGCACAAGACAAGAAACAGGACCGTAGATATCAGAAAAGGCAAGGTCAGATCCTCCTGGAGAGCACTGTCATAATGCATATTCATGGCGGGACATCTGTCACATTTTTTATCTCTCACAAATAAAAGGGATTATTCACCGTACAGTACATGGATGTCAAGGTTAACCATATAAACGAAAAGGGAAAATTGTGGTTGGTGACCTTCACTCCTGCACAGCATGGATCATAATGGTGCTGCAGATTCAAGCCAGAGGGTATGCAGGCGTATCCCCTCTTCCTCAGTTGTCCGGTAACGCAGTAGATGCAGTGCTATGTGAATGGTTATGGGTCAGCATAAATGCCGCGCCCAGAATGCCGAGCAAGGGTTCCATGACGGCAAAGACCGGGATATCCTGCAGAAGCCCCTTCATGCGCCCCTTGTCTTCGAATGCCTGGCGAAACGAGCTGGCGTCAAGAAAATCCATTAGATGCTGGGTCACACCGCCGGCAAGATATACCCCGCCGGAAGGAAGGCACTTAAGCGCAAGATTTGATGCTTCTTCGCCCAGCATATTGAAGAAAAAATTTACTGCACGCAAGGCATCCCTGTCACCTTCTGCGGCAAGCCTGGCCACAAATGATGGCTTTTCCGCATCGCTGACGCCGGAAAACTGCCCTGCCAGGACCTGATTATTACGTATAATAAAGGTGTATATCTCCACAAGGCCCTGACCTGACAAGAGACGCTCAAAACTTACATGCCCATAGCGATCTGCCAGGTATTTAAGCAACGCAAAACCCAGCTCATCCCTGGGGGAAAAACTGGCATGACCGCCCTCTGTCCGCATGACCTGCCAGAAGCCATTACAATACAGCAGGACCGCCTCACCAAGCCCCGTGCCAGCGCCAAGTATTGCCCTGGTGCCAAGCGGGTCCGGCTGCCTGCTGCCGCCGATCTCAACGAGCTTGTCCGGCCTGACGGCTAAAAGGCCCCATGCTGCTGCCTCGAAGTCATTAAGCACAAGACATGCCTCCATGCCAAACTCTTTCCTGATACGGCGGCAGTCTATCTCCCAGGGGATATTCGTACCCTTTACCGCATCTCCTTCCACTACACCGGCTGCAGCCAGGGCCGCACGCCCTGGCAGGGACATACCCGTGTCGGCAGAGAACCTTGTCAGCAGGTCAACGGCATCACGCACCTGCGATGTAGGATATATTTCCAGGTGCCTTACCTGGAAATTCTCCACAAGGGCTACCCTGGCATTGGTCCCCCCGATATCAGCGCAGAGGATCATGGGCTGTTATTCCGCAGACCAGCCAATGGGAACGCAGAGCACGGGACATGGAAGCAGGCGTACAACCTTCTCGACGGTACTCCCGAAAAATATCTCCTCAATTTGCCCACCCTTGCCACGGCTGCCATATCCACCCATTACAACGAGATCAGCCTGGAAATCCCTGGCCTTCAGTGCTATCTCCTGAAAAGGTGTGCCTGCAGAGACCAGTGTTTCCCTCACAAGCTTCTTTTCAGGCCATTGGCCCAGAAATCGCCTGAAGGCCTGTGTTGCCTGGTTGTTCAAGCGCTCCAGCACCGTGTCCATGGATTCCTTGGCAAACTTGGCGAAATGTTCGGCTTCTCTTGTATCCACCACGTGCATAAGGATCAGCTCGGCCTTGTGCATTACTGCAAGGCTGGCTGCATAATTCAGGGAATTGAGAGCGCACTCTGAAAAATCAGTTGGAACAAGTATCAGGGATATATTCATTGTTTGACTCCAGATTTTTATTCATTCGGGAACTGACATGACATTTATAGACATCGGACAGCATCAAGGGCTGTTTAAATCCAGGTTATATATGATGTGATCCTTTATCCACCTGGCATCCCACCATTCAACAGGATTGATAAACACCCCGCCCAGCATCATGCCGAAATGGAGATGATCTCCGCCTGCAAGGCCGGTGGAGTCGGTCCTGCCAACAATCTCACCCTTTTTCACCATCTGTCCCAGAGATACATTTATCTGATTCAGATGGGAATAGAGGCTCATAAGCCCCATTCCGTGATCTATAACTACGGTGTTTCCGTATATCCCGTTGTCAGAGCAGAAGACCACCCTGCCGCTATTGGCAGCGCCTACAGGGGCATGCTTTACTGACGCAATATCCACGCCCATGTGAAATGCCTGGTCGATCTCCCTGCCATTGTAAAAATAATGCCTTTCGTCTGCAAAGCCGGCCCTCTGAGCGCCTGCAAAGCGCTTAAAGGCCCCTCTCCACAGGATATCCGGAACTGTTTTGCTGCACAATGACAGGAGAAAATGATTATTCCGTTTTCTTAACTCCTTGTTAACCTTTAAAAATGTCTCTAACAGGGAAGGAGCGGCAACTTCAGGATACCTGGCGGCAAAACCTGGCATCTTTCTCTGCAGAAAGGATTCGGGAATGTTGATCCTGTCGCGGACCTTTTTTCTCGGGAATACCCTGTAAGCCATGCCGCCAACACCCATATTGCCGGCCTCATCCCAGGCCAATACGGCGATCCTGTCTGGCTTGTCCATGTCAAACGGAATGGCGAAAAGCGCCCGGTAGATATTATCAGGCCCCTTGAAGGCCTTGAAAAATACGCCACCCACGTCTACGCCTGCCTTTTTAACATTTTCGCTTACAGTGAATGAAACAGCGCCTGCCCCGCCGACTCTCACGTTGTGCACTGTGCTCAGGACAGTTACCACAGGCGGCATAAAGTCAATCTTGAGGGGACTGGAAAATACAGCCACATTGCCCTTTCCACCATTCCTAAACGAAGCATCACGGGCAATAACCCTGATCCGGCATTTTGCAGTTGAAAGTCCGAGTTTTTCAGGGACAATATCCCAGGTCAGTTTGATCTTTTTTACATCCGATCCCTTCCACCTGGGAACAGCGGGAAACTCTTTCATCCCCAGGCTGATGTGTTTCTTGCCATGGACTATCTCGGCAGAAACAAAAGTCAGGCCTGACCCATTATCTTCCACTTGGAACGAAACCCTGGCATGCCTGCCTATTATCTCAGGCAAATCAATAGGTTTTATAACAGGGGGACTGCTTTCAAAAAATTTTGAAGCCATGTAGGCGCTTACGGCCAGCAGACATATGACAATTACCAGAAATACAGTGCCTATAATCTTTTTCATCTGTCTTTCACCCTGTCTGGATACCTGTACGGCCTTTTGACAATATCATATATCATCCATGCGTTATGTTCCGACACAAATGCCGTTGAACCTGTTCATGGCCTCGTCTATGCCATGCCCTGCGAAAAAAAGCACTGCATCCGATGCTGTCTGTATAACCTTGGCCAGCAATGCCTTCTGTTCAGGGGGGAATCTGCCAAGGACATACCTGTCTGCGGGCATTCCTGGAGGAGGCCTGTCAATCCCGATTTTCAAACGTGGAAACGAATCTGTGCCAAGAGCCTGTATTATGGAATGCACACCATTGTGCCCACCTGCCCCGCCGGACCTGACAAACTTGAACCTGCCAAGATTAATATCCAGGTCATCATGCACAACCAAAAGATCGTCCGGATCTATCTTGTAAAAAGAACGCAGCCTTTCCAGTGGAGGGCCGCTCCTGTTCATGTACTCAAGTGGCTTGGCCAGCAGAATACGGACGCCCTGAACATCTGCCTCTGCACTGGCAAACCCGGGACCTCGGCGGTCTTCCCGAAACGACAGGCCTAGCTCCCCGGCAATACTGTCCAGGACCATGAACCCTATATTATGCCTCGTATTCTTGTATTTCTGACCAGGATTTCCGAGACCGGCTATAAGAATCCGCTGCAACAACAGCTCCTCAGGAACTTGAGAAAGAATAAACCCTATGGAGCCACATTCTCACGACCTGCATTGTCTTACTGTTACATCTGCAGATCCTGCAAGTAGCCCCAAAACACGCGGTTATTCAAGAATAAGAGCGTTTATCAAGTTATCAAAAAGGCCTGGCCCAAGAAAAAGCACAGGCCTAAAAAACCCTGCCTATTCCTCTGACTGTGCCTCTTCGGCCTCAACTGCCTCTTCTTCCTCTTCTATCTCTTCCTCTTCCTCAACTGCCGGAGCTGCTGCACCCACAATTGTCAGAAGCGTGGTGTCAGGGGCATCAATAAACTCAACACCTTCAGGCGCTGTCAGATCCTTGACGTGAAGCGCATCACCTATATCAAGCTCAGATATATCAACTTCTATTTCCTTGGGTACTGCAAGGGGCAGACAGGAAATCGTCACTGTCCTCTGGATAAGCTCCAGCACACCAGCGTTAACCTCGACTCCCTTGGCCTTGCCCACCGGCTTGACCGGGATCTCGATCTTGATCTTTTCATCCACTGAGATGGCGTAGAAATCTATATGGTACACCCGGTCATTGACAGGATGACGCTGCATCTCTTTTACAAGGGCAAGCCTCTCATCCTTCTCCTGGCCGTCAGTATCCAGATTTAGAGTGTATATTATCTGTTCACCCTTTGTCTTGAAGAGCACCCTGTTAAAATCATGTTCATTTATGGATAGTTTGACAGGCTCTATCTTGGACCCGTAGAGTATTGCCGGAATCTTTCCATCCCTGCGCAGTTTCCTGGCAACGCCCTTGCCTGCCTGATCTCTCAGATTAGCATCTATGGTTATCTGAATCATGTCAAAAACTCCTAATTTTATTCAAAAAAAACGGGTTAATCCCATTGCAAGCCAGTACCGCAAATCGATGTCACAACATCATCAGGACCTAGGCAGGCGTGAAACACGCCATGACCTGCCTGTCTAAACGAATAAAGAACTCACCGAATCATCGTCATGGATTCTGGAAATGGCCTCGCCAAGTATAGGGGCAACAGTGAATACCTTTATCTTATCCACCTTTTCCGCCTCCCTGGTCAGAGGAATAGTATTGGTAACCATTACAGATTCCAGCACCGAGTTCTTGATCCTTTCAACTGCAGGACCGGACAACACGGGATGAGTAGCACAGGCATGGACCTGCTTTGCCCCCTGTTCAGCCAAGGCCTTGGCAGCATTACACAAGGTACCGGCAGTATCCACCATGTCATCAAGGATGACTGCTATCTTGCCCTTGACATCTCCGATAATATTCATTACCTGGGATTCATTGGCCTTTTCGCGGCGTTTATCAATTATGGCAAGCCCTGTACCAAGCCTCTTCGCAAATGCCCTGGTCCTCTCAACCCCGCCTGCATCAGGAGACACCATGACCACTTCGTCCCTTGGAAATTCCCGCAGATGCTCCAGCAATACAGGAGCAGCAAAAAGATGATCCACAGGGATACTGAAGAAACCCTGAATCTGTCCTGCATGAAGATCCATGGCCAGTAGCCTCCTTGCGCCAGCGGTAGTAATGATATCTGCTACCAACTTGGCAGAAATCGGCACCCTGGGTGCAGCCTTCCTGTCCTGGCGGGCATAGCCATAATATGGAACCACTGCTGTTATCCTCCTGGAAGATGCTCTCCTGAGAGCATCTACCATAACCAGCAATTCCATAAGGTGATCATTTACTGGCGGGCAGGTTGGCTGGATAATAAAAACATCTGCCCCGCGTACATTTTCGCCGATTTCCACAAAGGTTTCCCCATCGCTGAACTTCTTGACCATGGCCCTGCCCAAGGGCATATTGAGATAATCGCATATTTCCTGGGCAAGGGCAGGATGGGCATTTCCTGTAAAAATTTTAATCTTGTTGATGGACATATCCTCTCAGGCCCCCTGGATTTTGCAATAAACAGCAGGCCTTCTGCCATGCTGAAAGCATTAAGGGCATTTCATCAAATGTGCCTGATACGACATCAGCACATATGCCTAAAAACGGGCATAAAACCTGTTACCAAGCATGTACAAACCTGGCTGGGGCGGCAGGATTCGAACCTGCGAATGCTGGTACCAATGACCCGT
>JALWYO010000006.1 GCA_026992735.1 Deltaproteobacteria bacterium | reverse complement strand
AGCCTTTGCTACTGTCTGGGGGCCTAATACATCGTCCCCACCTGCAAACAGCCATGGTACAGAGGTCTGGAGGGTATCCGGATTTACATCAAATGTGCCCCATGGATGAGTCTTGATGTCAATGCCCTTAACGGCTGTATGGTCAACCTGCTGGCTTATGGCCGCAATGATGCTGTCAGCCTCTATGGTAAAATTGGACCCCTCGACAGGGACCGGCCTGCGCCTGCCTGATTCATCGGGTTCTCCCAGTTCCATACGGATGCACTCTATTCTGTTCAGCCTGCCGTCCTCGCCGTGTATTGCAACAGGCGCAGCAAGGAACTCCATGTTTATGCCTTCCTCTTCCATGTGGTGAATCTCCACCTGGGAGGCCGGCATTTCTTTCCTGGTGCGCCTGTAAAGGATGAAGACATCTCTTGAGCCCATGCGGATGGCGGTTCTGGCAACGTCTATGGCCACATTGCCTCCCCCGACTACAACGACCCTGTCTCCAAGTTCCATCTTGCTGCCCAGGTTAACCTCCCTGAGATAGTCCACCCCGTGCATTACTCCTTTAAGGTCTTCTCCCGGTATGTTGAGTTTCCTGCTCTTGTGCGTGCCAATGCCCACAAATACGGATTCAAAGCCTTCATTTCTGATATCTTCCAGGGTCCTGTCTTTTCCTATGGTGATGCTGCTCTGAATCTCCACTCCGCAGCTTCTCAGGGTGTCAAATTCTGCCTTTATGATCTCCCTTGGCAGCCTGAATGCAGGTATGCCTACGTGGAGCATTCCACCCAGTACAGGCAGGGCATCGAACATGCTGCACTTTATCCCCCGGTGTGCAAGCATATATGCCACAGTCATGCCGGCAGGGCCTGTGCCAACTATGGCAGCCTTTTTGCCGGTTGGCATTGCACACGGTTCCATCATGTTCTTCCCGTGTTCTATCATCCAGTCCACTATGAAGCGCTCCAGCATGCCTATGGCTACCGGCTCTCCCTTCTTGGCCCTTATGCAATGGCCTTCGCACTGGAATTCGTGTGGGCAGACCCTGGAGCATACAGCAGGCATGGTGCTGGTTTTTCTGATTGTCCAGTATGCGGCTTCGATATCACCCTCCCTGAGCTGTTTTATGAAGGCGGGTATGTCATTGTGCAGGGGACAGCCTGTCCTGCACCCCGGTTTTTTGCACTGCAGGCAGCGTTCTGCTTCCATCTTGGCAGTTTCCGGGTCATATCCCTGTACTATCTCGTCGAAATTCCTGATTCTTACCTCCGGTGGGAGCTCCTTTGGGTTGTGGCGGGCAATAGCCATCCGTTCTTTTGGTTTCACTTGATTCTCCTTGACAAGATTATTGAATAATGTCTAAAGTTTTACTTGGTTTTTGCTGGATAGATAGCGTCAAATCATCCAAACAGCCCGGTTATGTATTGCTGACCTTGAATAAAGTGCCAATCCATGTATTTTCAAGATAAATCACTATAAATGAAGGTATTTTTGTAAAAAATGGAATATTACTGCGAGAAAGATAACCGTCAAACAGATATTAGTAAAGGGTGCAGGCATCCCAATGATTTCTGCCAGCACAGACAGGCCTGCATGATACATTACCTGGAACAGGAAGCCAGACGGGAAGAAGGTAAGCAGGCTGAAGACAAGGCCGGGTTATTGGCAGATGGCCGGCAGCAGGAGGAGGAAAATGATGGCTGATAGATGCAGGATCACGGTCCTTTGCGAAAACTCTGTTGCAGGGCCATTCGGCCTTTTGGGAGAGCATGGGTGGGCGGCCTTTGTTGAGACAGGCAGCAGCAGGATACTCTTTGATACCGGCCAGGGACAGGGCCTGTTAAACAACAGTCTCGTGCTGGGCGTTGATCTCAGGCAGATCGATGCCATAGCGTTGAGTCACGGCCATTATGATCATACCTCCGGGCTGCCCCAGGTATTGCAGGTCAAGGGGCAGGTGCCGGTGTTTGCGCATCCTGATATCTTTCTGGAGAGATACTGGGCCAGGGGCCAGGTGAAAAGGCACATTGGGATCAGGTTCAGGAGGGCTTATCTTGAATCCCTTGGTGCATGCTTTGAGTTTACAACTGGTTTTTCAGAGATATTTCCTGGTATTTACATTACAGGTGAGGTTCCAAGGGTTACGGATTTCGAACCCCCTGACCCTGATATGAAGGTCCCGGCAGCTGATGGCAGCACCATGCATCAGGATCAGCTCAGAGATGATCTTTCCATGGTGGTGGATACACCATCAGGGTTGGTGGTGATCCTGGGTTGTGCCCATGCAGGCATTGTGAACATATTGAAATGGTGCCAGGCCAACCTGCCGGGCAGGCCTTTTCATACTGTGATGGGCGGTACACACCTGGGTTTTGCCAGGGCTGAACAGTTCGAACGCACTCTGGAGGCCCTGGAGGAGTTCCAGATTCAGAGGCTTGGCGCCTCCCATTGCACCGGCCTTGTAAATGCATCCCGCCTGTATTGTGCCATGGGAGACAGGTTCTTTCACGCATCAGCAGGTATCAGCCTGGAGGTCTCCTGATGTAACTGATCACGGGTTCCAATGGATTTTACTGTATATTTCCCTTTCTGTAAGCGCTCACAGAATACCGCAGATGTAAGGCGGCGGGCGCGCAGTCGTACTCCCTGTACTTCAAGCGCCCGCCAACACAGCAGATG
>JALWYO010000005.1 GCA_026992735.1 Deltaproteobacteria bacterium | reverse complement strand
GCCCGGGGCGGCCGGGGGGACATAGCCTTCGTGGTCTTCGAGACCCAGGCCGGCGAGGTCCAGGAGCTGGCGGCTGAGCTTTTGGCGGTCTCCTGGGGTTCCCGGCTGGACCTGGAGACCAATATCTGTAATATGAATGCCTATCTCGTAACCTGTAGGAATCCTCTCAAAACTTATTGCATCATCGAGATCCTTGCTTTCAGTGCTGTCAATAGTAAATACCTCTATATCCGTAAGGTCTTCCCTGCCTTCAGCAAGAACGGATTCCTCCGGCACCCTGGACAGCCGCTCTGCCTGTTCCATCACTTCAACAGGAAAGCCCTCCTGAACATCGTTTCTGAGCAGCTCCAGGTTCTCGTCTTTAGTCCATACCCCGGCCTTGACCATGATATCGAAAAAAGAGATACTGCCCGATGCACCAGCCTGACGGAAAAGTACGTTGACTTCTTGATAAAATGCGGATTCATCTCCCTTGAGGCAGACATCCTTTATGGCATTAATCCAATATTCCTTTTCACTGTCCGGGACATCAGAGGCATCTGAATTATCTCCCAGGAGGCCCTCCAGCCATCTACTGCCAATGACCAGTTTTTTAAGCCGTTCGGCTTCCCTGGCCCTTTGCTTCAGCAACCTATCCACTACGAGCCTTGACATCACATGGATGGAACCTTCCCTGAACTTGAAATAGGTATGATCGTCTATAACCGCTCTAATGACAGCTGCTTCATGATCAGGAGTGGTCTCACCGTGAAAGGCAAGGCCAGCCAGTTCACTTGGATCCCAGACCTCCTGCTCGTCAATGGAAAGCTCCCAGAGCTCAGGGATGTTGACTTCTGACTCCAGGGCCTGTCTGGTTTCGCTTATTCTGCGAAGTTCTTTAAGTGCGGACTGCCTGTCCATGGGCAGCCTTTGAGTAGATTTGTGAATAAAACGATTTGGGGAGATGTTTACCTCTTTGCCTCTCATGGTAAGGCAGTGATAGCGGCTGCCCTTCTTCGCAAGAACCATCGATGTAATAAAACGCTGGTTCTCCAAAAACTCAACTACTTGGCCGGGCAACAACTCCATAATGGCGGGCTATCCCCTGTCAGGAAAGAATCTTCTCAAGTTCTTCAACTGCTTGCTCCAGCCCATAGGCTGCAAGCTCTTCGGCAGTAACCCATCTCATTCCCTCTTTCTTGTAAAACCTCCAGTTCAGCAGGTTGGATGTCAGAGCCTCCTGGGTCTTGTCAAAACTGTAACGCCACAACACAGCCCCATCTGCAACCCTGACAAGAACCAGTGAAAACGCAACCGATGCCGGAGTTTTGACGGCGTACTGGGTACCAACCCTTTCCCTGAACCTGTAAAGCTTGCCGTAAAGAATGGCATCTGCCTCCAGGTCACGGCCAAAGCTCTTGAGTATCTTCAATTCAGAAGATTTGACATTTCTCTGGAGTATGGAATTCAAGAGCCCCAGGCACTGTCCTTCTGTAACCTGCTTGAATCTCGAATCCTTGAGCACAAGAGAATAAAGTATATCCGTAACCCTCTGAGCTGCTTCCGGGGTTACATAGTAGCTGGTATAGCTTGGACGGCCGCTTATATTGCAGGTAGGCCTCTCAGATGCAGGCTTGGCACTTGCCCTGTCCATTGGAAGCACTGCTATCTTCTCAAGATGCGGCAACTTGTTGACCTGGGTGTTCCCTCCGTGCATCCCGCACCCGGAACAGGTCAGCGCCACTGCAATGGCAAAGATAACTGCTGGTATGTTGCTACACGATTTTCTCATTCCCACCCCTATTGCCGTTTTTCCCCGGCTGACATCTGGAAAAAACGCCTCATCGGACAGTTTCCAACAAGCCGCACTATAACTTTCCCTTACTGGAAGGGATACCTGAAATACGCCTGTCCATCATAGAGGCCTGATCCATTGCCCTCCCCATGGCCTTGAATACCGCCTCTGCAATATGATGACTGTTTTTCCCGTACTCTACCTTAACATGTAGAGTAATGCCACTATTTAACACCAGAGCCCGCAAAAACTCCTCCACCAGCTCGGTATCAAATGTACCTATCTTTTCAGTGGGGAAATTCACGTCGAATACGAAAAATGGCCTGTTGCATATATCAACTGCAACTACAGCCAGGGCCTCCTCCATGGGAAGCACCTGGAAACCGTAACGCCTGATGCCCTTTAACTCTCCCATGGCCCTGGAAAAAGCCTTGCCGAGGCATATACCCACGTCTTCCACTGTATGATGATCGTCAACGTGATAGTCACCAGTGGCCTTCACTTCCAGATCGAACAGGCCGTGGACTGCCCACAGAGTTAACATATGATCCAGGAAACCGACTCCAGTGGAAATGTTCGCGCTGCCGTCCCCATCTATCCCGAGGCTCATTTCTATCTCTGTTTCACCTGTCTTCCTGGTAATAGTGTAAGTTCTCATATATACCCAATCCCTGTTTTAAAGGTTAACAGTACAAGAATCCAAGCCATACTTAAACAGATCGATTTGCAACCGATCATGGGACGGATCACGGCCTGACGTATGTCCATCCTTCCATCTGGAGGTCTACCAGGGCCCTTATGGCTGCCGGTACTGTTTCGAAAAACTCCGGCAGCCTTGACACGGGTATTTCAAAGGCGGCCAACGAGTTTTCGCAGAGGTAGATATGCCCGCCGTCCAGCACGAGCTGCTTGAGCCTGTCAAACAACGGCCTGTCACACTTTATGCACCTTGTCACCGAGTCTGCATTGGCTACAATGCATACCTTGAGTTCCTCGCCTGGAGCAGCGGTTTTCAGAAAGTTCAGGGCATTTTTGACAGCTACATCCCACCTGTCCTTGCTGGCAACGTGTATCAGAAGTCTTATTTCCCGCGACATGGCACAATCCTTTCTTTATGCATACAGCTCTCCGGCCTGTACATGCACATGTTAAACCTGGGGAGCCCTTGCAAAATACAACAGGCATGGAGTACAACATGCCCTTATATTCAGACATATCTCAACAATGGCTGAAATTACCTTATTACCTGGAAACCGTCAAAAAAATCCTATGCGCATTCCAGGGGAACGGCTACCTGCTGATGCATACCGCGTCCACGAGACTGAAACATCATGATAGAGATCAAAACATTTGAGAATGGGCTGGAATACATAGAAATTTCAAACAGCAGCGCTGATGCGCGCATAGCCATGCAGGGCGCACACCTGTTTCACTACAGGCGAGGGAATGAACCGCCACTTCTGTGGCCCAGCCCCGATAGCCTCTTTGAGCCAGGGAAGGCCATACGTGGCGGTATCCCTGTATGCTGGCCATGGTTTGGGCCGCATCCCTCTGATAACGCCCTGCCACAGCACGGCTTAGCGAGGACTTCAACCTGAAAACTGCACGAAACACACGAAATCGGGGAAGGCACCAGCACGATAACCATGCGGCTCCACGACTCCCCCGAGACCAGGAAACTCTGGCCATTCAGGTTCAGGCTGACGCTTCATGTAACTGTCAGCCGCAGCCTTACGGTGAACCTCGTAACCAGCAACCTGGACGAAGAGCCATTTGAAATTTCCTCTGCCCTTCACAGCTACCTATCTGTTTCAGATATTCGCAGGACAACAATAGAAGGGCTGGATGGTAGGCGCTATTTTGACAAGGTCACAGGCTCTCCAGGGTTTCAGAAGGGCCGTCTGCATATCGACCGGGAAACCGACCGCATCTACCAGGAAGTCCAATATCCCCTGACTGTTCGTAACGAGGAACAGACAGTCAATATCCATGCCCGGGGTTCCGCCTCGGCGGTGGTCTGGAACCCCTGGCATGACAAGTGCTCGGTCATGACTGACATGCCGGATGACGGCTGGAAGACCATGCTCTGCATCGAGGCGGCAAACGTCATGGATGATGCCAGGGTCATCGAACCTGGAGGGGAGCACACCCTGACAGCGGCCATATCCTGATCAGGCACGGTTTTGACCCGGGCAGGATTATAGCCTTCCAGGCTGTTTATCCCACCTGCTGTAACTGATCACAGGTTCCAATGGGCTTTACTGTATATATTCCCATTCTGTAAGCGCTCACAGGATGCCGCAGATGTACGGCGGCGGGCGCGCAGTCGTACTCCCTGTACTTCAAGCGCCCGCCAACAAAGCAGATGCGGGGCCCCGCGAGCGCTTACAACCTGCTATTCCACAATGGCACCCTTTGCCCCGCTTGAAACCATGCGAGCGTAACGGGCCATGTAACCCTCCTTGATCCTGGGTTCAGGGGCCTTCCATGCAGCCCTGCGTTTCTCTATTTCCTCGGCAGGCACCTTCAGTTCCAGTTTCCTGGCAGGGATGTCAATGGAGATAATATCGCCCTCCTGGACCAGGCCTATGGTTCCGCCCTCTGCTGCCTCAGGCGAAATGTGGCCGATGGCCGCTCCCTTGGTGCCACCGCTGAACCTGCCGTCTGTAAGGAGCGCTACCTGCCGGTCAAGCCCCATGCCAACTATCGCCGATGTGGGAGACAGCATCTCCGGCATTCCAGGGCCGCCCCTGGGGCCTTCGTACCTGATTACCACCACATCTCCGGGGTTGATCTTCCCTGCCAGAATTGCCTCGTATGCCTCATCCTCTGACTCAAAGACCCTGGCCGGGCCTTCGTGCTTAAGCATCTCCGGTGCAACGCCTGACTGTTTTACTACAGAACCATCCTCTGCCAGGTTCCCGTAAAGTATGGCTATGCCACCTTCCTCATGGTACGGGTTGTCAACCGGCCTTATGACCTCCCTGTCGGTAACTTCTATCCTGGAAAAATTCTCATAGGCGGTCCTGCCTGTGACTGTCATGCAGTCCCTGTTGATAATCCCAAGGCCGTCAAGCTCCTTCAGGATTGCCTGTATTCCGCCTGCATTGTCCAGGTCCTGGAGGCTGTGCGGGCCTGCCGGAATGAGATTGCACAGGTGGGGAGTCTTCATGCTCATCTCGTTGAAGACCTCCAGGGGAAGAGACACCTTTGCCTCGTGCGCTATGGCAGGCACGTGCAGAACCGTATTGGTGGAACATCCCAGGGCCATGTCCACGGCGATGGCATTCATGAACGCCTCTGCGGTTGCAATATCCCTGGGCCTGATATTCTTTTCCACCAGTTCCATGACCTGCATGCCCGTCTTCTTGGCGAGCCTCATCCTCCTGGCAGTAACCGCTGGGATGGTCCCGTTTCCAGGCAGTGAGAACCCGAGTGCCTCGGAAAGACAGTTCATGGAATTGGCAGTGAACATGCCGGCGCAGGAACCGCACGTGGGGCATGCCTCGTCTTCCAGGCTGCACAGGTCTTCCTCGGTCATCCTGCCGGACTTCACCTCGCCTATGCCCTCAAACACGGAGATAAGATTTACCTTGCGCTTGCGCCACATGCCTGTGAGCATGGGACCGCCGGTAACCACCATAGCCGGGATGTTCATCCTGAGAATGGCCATTATCATGCCAGGGGTGATCTTGTCGCAGCTCGGGACCACGACCATGCCGTCAAACGGGTGCGCCTGGGCCATGACCTCAACAGAATCCGCTATCAGCTCCCTGCTGGCCAGGGAATACCTCATGCCGAGATGGTTCATGGCAATGCCGTCACAGACACCTATGCTGCCGAACTCCATGGGAGTGCCGCCTGCCATCCTGATGCCGGCCTTCACGGCCTCGACTACCTGCCTGAGATGTATATGGCCAGGGATCAGCTCGTTGAACGCATTGGCAACACCTATAATGGGCCTTTCCAGCTCTTCATCGGTGAATCCCATGGCCTTGAAGAGCGAACGGTGCGGTGCCCGCTCTATCCCTTTTTTCATCTTGTCACTTCTCATAAAAACATGCTCCTTTCAAAATTTTCAGGCATCTTCCCAGACACAGCTCAGGCCTCGACCTTTTGCCAGACAGGCAGTTCCTGGGACAGCTTCCTGAAACGGGGATCATCATATATATCACGGCTCCGCTTATAATTTGCCACCAGTATAGCACCCTTTTTCATGCTGTCTTCAACGAATCTTTCGAATTCCCTCTGGCCCTCTGTCAGCGGGCAGAAATAATATATGATGTCAAATTGATCGTATGCGGAATAATTTCTGATATCAGCCTCGATGAGCTGCTCAGGCTCAAATAGCTCCCTGGCAACCTCCAGGGATGCCTCGTCCTTCTCCAGGCCGAACACCTTGAAGTCCAGCTGCTCGGCCATTAGCATCACGTTCCCAAAGCCGCAACCTATATCTACAAACGATGGATCATGAACAGAATCACCCAGGTGGGACCTGACGAAAAGAAGCTGATCGAGGACCTGCCTGGTATCCATTGCCACGAACGGATACTCTATATTGGTCTGGTTCATGGTTGTGTGCTGGATACGCCTCGTAAACAGCCCGATGAACCTGTTTATGACACCGAGGAGCACATCTCGTTCATTAAACTCGTCCAGATCCTGGAAAAATTTATTAGTTTTCATGTAGTTCTTCTTTCCTTGAATTACAAGAGCCGGTGTATTGTCTGCCATCAACCACAGGCGATTGTCAGACAATTATTGTAACTGATTTCAGGTTTCAATGGACTTACTGTATCTATTCTATATCTATTCTATTCCCATTCTGTAAACGCTCACAGGACTCCACATCTGCTGTGTTGGCAGGCACTTGAAATACAGGGAGTACGACTGCACACCCGCTGCCTTACATCCGCGCTGCCATGTGAGCGCTTAACAATTATTTCTTGGAAAAGTATTTCGCTCCTGGAATATCCTTGAAATCGATATCCTGAGTCCAAATTATGGCATCATACTTCCTGGCTGTGGCAAGAATTACACTGTCAGCCATTGGAAGTTGATACTCTATACTATACCTTGCGGCAGCGATAGCTAAACTTGTCGTGAGTTCAAGAACATTACCTTTTTGCATTGCCGCGATAGCCTGTAAGGCAAAATTTTCATTTGATTCGCGTAATACTACCTTGAACACTTCGTAGATTGTTATTACGGGGACAATGAGTGATTCCGTATCTTGTAAGGGGGAATAAAACTCTTCCGCCGTGGGCTCCTCAGCAAAATATGCCAACCAGCCTGATGAATCGATAACATTCATAGCCTGTCCTCATCCCGCTTAAAAGACGTATCGATCCCCTTGAGGAAACCTCTGAGTTCGGAAATTTCTCGATCAATAATGAGCTCAACCCGCCCATCATGTTCCAGGACCTGCATTTTTTGCCCCGGACGAATATTAAGATTCTTTCTTATATCACGAGGAATGACAATTTGATATTTGGGTGAAACTTTTACAGTTTGCATGACAATCTCCTATCCATCTATTTATTATCTTACGATAACACGATCGATAGAGAGGAGCAAAACTTTTCCATGACCAACGCTACCCTAATCACCCATGTGGCTTTTTGCAGGTAATTGCCGGGGAAAACATCAGATTTTCAAACCAATCAGGAATTTCAAGCTATCTACGTTTTCACCTTGCAACCTTGACAATACCCATAAATTTCATGGCACAACAGTCCTTTGAGAGCACCCTAACATATTTTCACAAAGGAACAGTAAGCAACACAGGGCCGGCCAAGGACAGCGCTTCACAAGCAATGCAAATATCAGGGACTCTGCAAAAGAGAAACGTATATCTCGACCCTGCGATTCTTTGCCCTTCCCTCAGGGCAGTCGGACCCGTCCGGATTCGTATTGGGGGCAATCGGCCTTGACTCACCGTAGCCCTTTGTAATGATCTTACTGCCATCGACCCCGCCCTTTTTCACCAGCCATGCCTTTACGGAATCGGCGCGTTTCCGGGAGAGGGCCAGGTTGTACTTTTCCGTTCCCTTGGCATCCGTATGGCCCTCGATAAGGACCTGCTTCACCTCGAGCTTTTTTAGCGCCTTGGCAAGCTTGTAGAGGGAAGCTTCCGCCGACTTCTTTATGTTCCACTTGTCGAAGTCAAACAGTACGTCACTGGAAAGGGAGACCTGTATCTTCTGGCCGACCTTCTTGGCATTCAGGCCGCTCAGCATCTTCTTGAGATCCACGGAAAGGCCCTTGATCTGCCGGCCTTTCAACCCCACAATGTCAACGGTCTTTCCTCCAGTGATTCCGACAACATGTCCCTTGAATACAGTAACACGGCCAGCACCCTGGTTCCTGGCCGCCTCCGCGGCAGCAGCTTCTGCTCCCGGATCAGCGATGCCATCGTAACACAGGCCATTTGTTGCAAAAATGCCTGCAAGCACCAAGGCCATTACAGAGAATATGACAATCCTCATCTCCAGGGGCTTCATGTCAACGCTCGATCTTGACATCTTCAAACGGCAGTGCCCATGGTATGTAGATATCAATGGTTTCAGTCGATTCAGGTGGAGCAGGGAACTTGATCCAAAGAATCGCCTTGCCGCCTGGTTCAACATAGACATTGAAATTTCCTCCTGACAACCAGTTACTGGCCGGCCCGGCAATATAATGGCCTTCAGTATCCTTAAGACCGTAATACTTCTTCTTGTTCTTTATATCCGTATAATAGATATCCTTAAATGCAAAACCGTAATTTCGTTTTTCAGACGAGGTATTCTTGAACATGACCTGTACTGTCAAAACATCGCCCTTGACCTTGGCCTTAAGCAATGAAACATCAAAATTCCCGTCCGTTGACATCTGGGTCTGGATTGGTTCCATTGCCCAAGCCGGCGAAACAACAGCTATCAGAAACAGGACTGCAAACACGCTCAACTTTTTCATACATGCATCTCCTTTTACATATTCTTGATTATCTTATCGCCTTTTTTGCTGCATTATTTAACAGGGTTATTCCAGAAATTGCGACCACATAATAACAACCAGCATCCCCATGTTTCCGGCAGATTGCCAGGAGATACCGTAACTTCTCAATAAGTCCGTGCAAATTCTCATGTATCTGCTTACAGGGTTCTATAG
>JALWYO010000004.1 GCA_026992735.1 Deltaproteobacteria bacterium | reverse complement strand
TTGTCGTTGTGCGCACAAAATTTTGCAAATATGCCGACAACAAGAGCTGGATTTACTGTTTTTTCCGTTTCGTCAACTGAAAAATCAACTCTTCGGCGGTCAATTATGGCCGTCCGGGAATAGCTGGTATAATGCCGTATAATTAGGATAGCACCTGTGCAAATCTGTAAGAAGGTCTATTATATGATTAACACATCTCATATCTCAAGGAATTATTATTCATGTATATCGGATTGGACAGAAGCAGCCAGTCATCAACCCTGTATTGCCTGAGGCATTCATTCAAGGGAGAAGGCGGGGCATGGCACTCAAAAGACCTGTTTGAACTCGGTGAAGACCCTGAAAATTTCATAGAATACCTGGATGAAAGGGCATTCTACATATCGCCTGAGGTGGAGCAGGCACTGGCGGAACAGGGAATAAAATACGAATACAGTGAACTGGAAGAGGTCTTCTGGCCCTTTATTGATCCTTTCATAAGACAGACACTAGAGGCCTTCGGAGGGCTTGAAGGCAGAAAATACAGAAGGCCCAAAAGATACAGCAGGGATAAGCTGTTGAAAATGCAGGGCAGCATACACCTCTTTGACAAGAGGCGCTTTATCTTTCTTAAATACCTGCAAATAGATACTGACAGCCTTCTCCAGCGGCCTCTTCCTTTCCTTAACCAGCTCCTTGAGAAATCCAGGGACGAGATAGAAAACATGTTCGATCTCATGGAGCTGGACCTGAAGCCATGGGAAATGAGGGGATATCTGTACGCCATATTCGGCCTGCCGGAAAGGTTTGCTCCCAGGCTTTCCAGATTCATCCCCGAGGTCCAGGACCAGGACATGATGGACAGCTATTTCCTGGATGAGCTGTGCAAACTCAACAGAGATGCTTCTTATATCGACCAGGGTGCAAGGCCTGCCGGCGCTGTGTGGCTGCATCCATATCTCAGGAAATACCTGTTCCAGTATTTTGACTCGGTGTTCAGGGGGCCGAGACCGGGCAGGTCCTTTCAAGAAAACCAGAACAGGGCATGGCGCCCTTCTGCATCGGCTTCAGATACCAATGAACTGAATATCATGGACCTGGACCTGGAGACCTTCAACCGCATGACAGAAAAGGACTTCATACGGCATTTCCGGAAGATGGCTCAAAAGCTTCATCCGGACAAGGGCGGCAGTCATGAAAAGTTCATCAGGTTTCAACAGGCATTCAACATCCTTCTGCTCAAGAAAAAATGGTAGACTTATCCATATCTTGAAAAAAATTTCGGACATTCAACATATGAAAACACATTCGGGAGACAACGATTATGAACACCAACAGTGAAGATCAATATGCTGAAATACCGCCATTGGATAATTCAGAAACAGGTAACAAGGGAAACAGTCACTGCATGCCTGATCTCTCGATCATCATCCCCATGTACAACGAGGAAGACAATATCCCCCTTCTGTTCTCCAGGCTGTTTCCGATACTCAATGGAATCAGTGAGAAATGGGAGCTGATCTGCATAAATGATGGCTCTACTGACAAGACCCTTGACCTGCTGCGCAAGGAACAGGAAAAACACCATAGGATAGTAATAGTAAATCTTGCCAGGAATTTCGGCCAGCACGCTGCCGTAATGGCCGGGTTCTCCCAGGCATCCGGCAAATGGATAATCACCATGGATGCAGACCTTCAGAACCCTCCCGAGGAAATCCCGAAAATACTGGAACAGTTTAGTAAAGGACACGACCTGGTAAGCACCATCAGGCAGGCCAGGCAGGACAGCTGGTTCAGAAAAACCGCCTCCAGGATAACAAACAGGCTGGTCACAAGGATCTCAGGCATCTCCCTCGGGGATTTCGGCTGCATGCTGCGCGGCTACAGCAGGGAAATCGTCCAGTCCATACTGAACAACCCGGAATACAGAACATTCATACCTGCACTTGCCACCTTCTTTGCAAGAAATCCAGTGGAAATAGAGGTAAAACACGAAGAACGTGCAGCAGGGCAATCAAAGTACTCCCTCCTTAAACTGCTCAGCCTGCAGCTGGACCTAATGACAGGCTTTTCCATGTGGCCCCTGAGAATACTGTTCTTTGTAGGCAGCATAATCGCAGTGATGGGGCTGGCATCCGCCCTGGCCATCCTGCTGATGAGGCTCTATTACGGGCCGGAATGGGCGGTACAGGGCGTGTTCACGCTGTTTGCAGGGCTGTTTTTCCTGGTAGGATGCCAGTTCTTTGCCCTGGGCCTGCTGGGAGAATATATCGGAAGGATATTCCAGGCAGTAAGAAAAAGACCGCCATTTATCCTGGACTGGGTAAGAAAGGACAGCTGTTAGCTAGTGTCATGTCAACCTTGTACTGTCGCATAAAAAACGGTAAACTTTTTCATAATCAATCATGGAGGTTTGCACATGAAGAAGTTTACAGTGACATTGACTGCAGAAGAACGAGAGGAACTGAAACAAATCACATGTAAAGGAAAACATAAGTCACAGAAGCTGATTAACGCTTTGATTTTACTCGACTGTGATGAAGGCGATCACCAGAAGCAAAGATCTACAAATGCAGAAATAGCCAAAGTGCTGAATATTAGCATGCGGAAAATAGATCGTACCAAAAAGCGTTTTGTAGTCGACGGGCTTGATGTAGCCCTGAATGGCAAAAAAGGAAGTAGAGTTTATAAG
>JALWYO010000003.1 GCA_026992735.1 Deltaproteobacteria bacterium | reverse complement strand
TTTCTTAGGCCCGCCTTCGTACTAGCCTTCGGCAGCACTCGGCAGGGCCTTTCATCTCGTTACTATACACGGAATGTCAGATTAAGTCATGACTATTTCAGCCACCTCACCTGACATATCTGTTATGTAAGGGGGTTATCCCGCCTGTTTTGATCTACAGGTCTTGACATCGGCATTCTTACCACTTCTGTAATTTTCAAGAGAAATGGCCCTGCCTGCCCCATTCAGGCCGAATATGCGGCATACCATTGACAGCACCTCGTCCCGATGACTGTCATGTGCGCCTTTTTTGAGAAAGATGATGGGATCGTGCAGCATCTTGTTCATCAGGGACTGGGAAAGTTTTTCTATGCATGCCTTTTCCCTGTCATCAAGCCCTTTCAGATTTTTAAGTGTGCGCCTGAGCTCCTGCTGCCTCACCATTTCGGCCTTTTGTTGAAGCTGCCTGATGATAGGAACGATATCCAGCGACTGCATCCATGACTTGAACTTGATGAGTTCGGCCTCCACCATGCGTTCAGCCTTCAGTGCCTCCTTCTGGCGTTCGGCCTTGTTTTCTTCCACCACCTCTTTAAGTTCATCTATGTCAAATAGATAGACGTTGTCAATAGAGTTTATCTTGGGGTCAATGTCCCTTGGTACCGCTATGTCGATGAAGAACAGGAGCCTGTGACGCCTTGGCCGCATGATGCGTTTTACCTGGTCTTTTTTCACTACAAGCCCTGGCGCACCAGTAGAGCTGATAACTATATCCACATCTATCAGAACGTCTTCCAGTTCTTCCAAAGACACTGCCTCTCCATCGAGTGATTTTGCCAGGTCAAGTGCCCGTTCGAGGGTCCTGTTGGCAACAACGAGCCTTTCTATGCCGCTGGTCTTGAGATGCTGGGCCGCAAGTTCGGCCATCTCTCCTGCGCCTATCATCAGGGCGCTTTTGCCCCTGAGATCCCCGAATATCTTCTTGGCGAGCTCTACTGCAGCATAGCTGATGGATACGGCCTGGCTTGCGATCTTTGTCTCAGTCCTGATCTTCTTGGCAGTTGAAAATGCCTTGTGCATGAGCTTGTTCAGGATCGGGCCGGAGCAGTCCATCTCTGAAGCTGTGCGGTAGGCATCCTTAAGTTGTCCCAGTATCTGGGGCTCTCCAACTACCATGGAGTCCAGGCTGGCAGCCACCCGGAAGACATGCTTGACCGCCTTCTCACCGGAGTATATGTAGATGTTGTCCTGGAGCAGGGTCTTGTCCAGGCCGGTATGCCGGGCCCAGGCTGCAATAACCTGTTCCCTTGCATCATCGGGCCTGACGGTGCCGAGGATTATTTCTACCCTGTTGCATGTTGACAGGAATATAATCTCCTGGCAGGCAGGCAGTTCCTGGAACAGCTTGACTGCAGGCGGATCTGTCTCCCTGAGGGCAAGTTTTTCCCTTATTTCCACTGGAGCCGTGTTGTGGTTGGTGCCCAGCAGCAATATTTCCGTCCTGTTGATATCAGAGGGCATAGGAATGAGAACCTGGAAGGAGATAGGTAACTCCTATAAATGTAAAAAGCAGGGTAATATAACCGATAATGGTCATGTAAGCACTCTTTCTTCCGCGCCATCCCACGGTAAGCCGTTGGTGAAGCAGTGCGGCATAGAGCAGCCAGGTTATCAGGGACCATGTCTCCTTTGGGTCCCAGCTCCAGTACGATCCCCAGGCGGATTCTGCCCATACAGACCCTGTAATGATGCCCAGGGTCAACAGGGGGAAACCTATCTTAAGGCATCTTTCTGACATTATGTCCAGTGTTTGCAGGGATGGAAGTCTGCGGGAAATGGCTCCGAGCCGTTTGTTTTTTATCTGGTGTTCCTGGACCAGGTACATGATGGCAATGCAGAAAGCAATAGTAAGGAGTGCGTATGAAATAAGGCAAATGGAGGCATGAATGGGAAGCCAGTAACTTTTGAGGGCAGGAGGCAGAGGCATTACCTGCCTTGGGTGCATAAGGCCTGCCACCATCATGACCGTTATGACAGGGCTGACAAACGCTCCCAGTGCCTTGACATTGTGGCCTGCCTGGAACAGCAGAAAGGCGAGGGCAATGGCCCAGGCGAGAAAGGAAAAGGTGTCATGGAAACTCACCATTGGAGCGTGCCCCTCTGATACCCACCTCAGGATTATGCCCACGGTATGTATGCAAAAGCCTGCTGTCAGTATCCAGGTGGCAATCCTGTCCACACCTTTTCTCATGCTGACCAGGTGCATTATGAATCCTGCGGAAGCTGCAAGATAGAAGAAAAATGTCAGCTGAAAAAAGAGTTCATCCATTTGGAAGCCTGTTTATTATTGTTGCAGTTCCTTTACTATAGTCCTGGCCCTGTCGCCGCAGATGGCAGCGGCCCAGTCTTCAAGGCGTTTCCAGTCACCTTTCTCTATCCATTTCAGTATTGCCGGATCGGCAATTCCGGAGCATCTTTCACCGGCTTCTTTCCCCTGGCAGTCTTCCAGTATCAGGGTCCTGAGCTTGCCTATAAGGGATATCATCACGCTCCATTCCGGCCCGAACTTTTTTTCAAGGTCCTTGCGCAAGGCCTTTGCCAGGGCAGGGCTCCTGCCGCCTGTGGAGATGGCCAGGCAGAGATCGCCTCTGCGTACAGTGGACGGTACGATAAAACTGCATACCTCTGGCTTGTCCACTACGTTGCAGAATATCCGTCTTTCCTGTGCCTCGTTGTAAACAGATTTCTGAACAGCTTCGTCATCTGTTGCTGCTACCACGAGCCATGCGCCATGCAGGTCACCATTCTGGAACTGCCTTGGAACCAGCTGCACAAGCCCCTGTTCCACCATGCCGGACAGAAGAGGAGTAACCTCCGGGCTGATTACAGTTACGGCAGCGCCTGCTTCTACAAGCCCCTTTATCTTTCTCTCAGCTACGTTACCTCCTCCTATCACTACCACAGACCTGCCGCGCAGATCGCAGAATATTGGTACGTAGCCGTATCTGTCACTGGAATCTTTCATGCGCCCATGATAGCAGTACCTGCATGGACAGGCAACCGCGCTTATGCTTGCAAGATCTGCACATCTACTGTATTGCCCGGCAGCAAGTTAGCGGGAATGCATCTTGCTGCCTTCTGTCCTGCATCAGCGCTGTTTTATCTCCATCTCCTTTGCCCTCTTCAATTCCCGCTCTTTTGCCCTTTGCATCTGCAGGGCCTTTAGAAATGGGTTGATTGTCTGTTTGCTGTTTTTATTCTTGGGAAAGATAAACCTGGGCTTGACTTTGGGTATATTCGGATTATTAAACTCAGGCCGCCTGGATTGGGGCTTGGTTGGGAAAAGTTTGGGTGTCATAGCGGCGACCGGCTTGGTGGATTTCCTCTCCTTCTTTGCGGAGCCAAAAACAGAAAGCAGCAGCTGTTCCCTGCCGGATATCACTACTATGCCACTGTCAGTTATATCCTTGACCTTCCAGCCATCAATCATATCTCCCACTGAGATCTGTTTGAGTTCAGATTTTTTGCCCCTCTTTTCCGGCTTTAGTGGTTTTATGTACGCCGTCTTGTTTTGCCCGGTGATTATGACGCCATAGACGCTGTATTTTTTTTTGAGTTCCTCGGCCCTGGATGACACGGTGTTTTGTTCAGAAGCATCCTGGTTTTTGCCCCTCTCCGGATCAAAGGGATTGCGTTCTATAATGCTCATGTACCTTGGGGACACGGCCCATGCGTTGCCAGGACATACTGTGAGCAGCGTGCACATGAGCCCTGCTGCTATGACCAGGGCTGTTAGAATGTTTCTATTTAAGCCGGACTTGTGTATCACAGGTCATCGTCCTCGTCATCATCGTAAGATGAGGCAGTATAATTCTTGCTCTGATCATGTATCTTGAGAGAGCTGTTATTGTTATCCTGATGGAGCGGTTCAACTTGCTTCTTCTGTTCCTTCTCCTTCTCAAGGATTTTGTTTTCCTCCAGCATTGTCCTCAGGGAGTGGACCCTCAGGGCAAATTCCTTTGTTAGCCTGTCCGCTTCGCCCTTTGATTTAATGACGTGCGGGGTCAATATGAATATGAGTTCCTTCTTTTCCGTCTTGTGTCCCTTGGAACCGAAAAGGTACCCCAATACTGGAATGTCCTTCAGCAGGGGAATGCCGTTTGTAACCTCGGTCACCTGGGTGCTCATAAGGCCGCCCATGAGGATGTGCTGCCCGTCCTTTGCTATGACGTATGTGCTGGCTTTGCGGTTGGTGATGCGCGGAGAGGTAATACCTGCTGTCTGCTGGTCATTTACCTTGCTCACTTCCTGGGTTATTTCCATTCTCACCAGCCCGCTGTCGTTTATGGACGGCTTGACCTGGAGGATTATGCCGGTTTTCCTGTATTCGACACCCTGGGTCTTTACGCCTCCGGAAGAGATGGTCGAGTCAGACAGCGTGGGAACATCTTCACCTATTTCTATCCTGGCCTCCTGGTTGTCTGCTGCAAGTATGTTGGGAGTAGAGAGGATGTCAACATCCGTGCTGGTATCAAGCAGGTTGATAAGTGCCCTGAGAGAGCCCTCTCCATCGTAGAGCGCATAGGTAAAGCCGGGCAGGTTCTTGCCAAGACCTACATTTTCCGCCACTGCCTGGCCGGCATCAAGCATCATGTTGGCATTGTATGGAGTGCCGTTGATATTGATGCCTTTGTTTTTTATGAACCACTCCACGCCGTATTTTACCTCATTGTTAAGGCTGACTTCTGCAACGAGAACCTCGATCAGCACCTGTCTCGGCAGAATATCGAGTTTGTTAAGTATATTTTTGATAATTTGGTAGTCCTTGGGACGGGCCTTGAAGATCAGGGAGTTGTTAGTTTCGTCTGCGATGATCTTGACCTCTCCGGAAAGTTCACCTGAAGTGGCAGCATGCACCTCTGCCTTGGTCTTTTTATCTCTCTTGACCAGTATTTTCTTGCTGGTCTTGGCAGATCCGTTTTTTTCATATAATTCGTTCAGTATGTCAGCCAGATCCTTGGCCTTGCCGTTCTGGACAAAGTAAACATAGACCCGGCTTCCCTTGTCAAGCTGTCCCTGGTCCAGGTCATGCACCCAGCGGGCGACCTGTTTCAGTACATTGGGCCATCGTGTGATGCAGAGTATGGCGTTCAATGTCTTGAGAGTGACAATCTGGAGACCGTTTTGGTCTATCCCCGGTCTCTTATAGAGAGCGTTGGCCTTGAAGATGTTTTGGAGGTCCTTGGCCAAGTCTTCCACGTCCGTATTTTCAAGGACAAAGAGCTTCCAGTACACATTTTTGAAGATACTGTCATCCAGTATGCCCAGTATTTTGGATACCTTTGTAACATTTTCTGCAGTATCTGACAGGATTATGCTGTTGCAGCTTACAACAGGGATGATAACGGCATTGGGAGAAACAAGGTTACGCAGGCTGGATACCGCCTGTGCTGCAGAGAGGTACTTGAGCTGTATGACCTTTATGACATCTCCTGCATGTTTGTTCCTGCCAGATAATATGACCACACCCATCTTTGAGCTGTTTGCCTTACGCACGACCTTGTAAAGGCCATGGCCGCCAGATGTGACGGCAAGGCCCTGCATCTGCAGTATGGAGTTCACTATATTCAGAAATTCGGATCTGGTAAAACTTCCCCTGACATGAACAGAGATAGTGCCCTTTATGCTTGGCTCCACTACGAAATTCAGCCCGAGAATGTTGCCAAGCACCTGTTCCAGCACAGGGTATATGTCCATGTTGTCCAGGGATATATCTATATCCCGTTTATCATTTGGCCCGGCTCCCTTGTATGGTGACTGGAATATAGGTCCAGGTGTTTTTGGGCTATCTGCCCGCGCGCCCCAGGCAGTAGAACCCAGGCTTGAAAGAAGAGAAACAGATGCCATAAATATAACAAGCAAAAACAGGAACGGTTGTTTGTCGAGTTTGTTCATAACTCTATCTTGTCTCCCATAAACAGTGCTTCTAATTCCAGGTTGATGTTCAGCTTGGAGGCCTTGCCACGGATATTGGAAATGGTCACGTTGTTCAACCTGAGAAGCTGTCTGCCAGTTTCTAT
Organism: Deltaproteobacteria bacterium; assembly: GCA_026992735.1. Lineage (GTDB taxonomy): Bacteria > Desulfobacterota > Dissulfuribacteria > Dissulfuribacterales > QOAL01 > QOAL01. Next base: position 3,251 of record JALWYO010000003.1, on the reverse strand, counting down.
ACGTTCAAGCAGTTCCACGAACTGGCTGAGACTGCCTTTTGTATTGAAAATAGATACTGCCAGCTGATACTTTCTCCAATGTCTTCTTGGACCACTTCTGTACACCAGGACCTCTAATCCTGCATCGGAGGCATCCTTGAGGAAGGAATTCTGGATGTTGGTGGAAACCATCTGAAGAGACTTGCCAGGCACAAGTTTTGATTTGAATGCCTGAAGCCTCCTTTTTTCAGCTTCGAGTTTCTTGTCAATGCCCTTGAGCCTTGTGATGCGCTTTTTAAGCCTGTTTATCTTCATCTCCTGGGCTTCGAGATTGGTCCTGTGCTTCTGTATCCTTGCATTGAGCGGACTCCACAGAAAACTGTACCAGAGTATCACTGCTATTATGACAGCACCGTATTTGACAATGGCTGACCTGTCTGAACCGGATTTAATAGACTTTTTCATTGCAGACTTTGTATGTCGGATATCATGCCAGAAACAGGTTCCTGTTCAGATGATACGGCATGTTATCTTCGATATTCTTTTTTGCCTCCTCTGATTTTGAGCCTGAGCTCCACAGTGTAGCGTTCCTGCTGTTTACGGTTCTTGGTTACTGGCGAGGCCAGCTTGACCTCTTCAAAGAGCGGGCTTTTACGCCATTCCTCCATGGTGGCAACGGCCGAGCCTCCTTCAGCAGAAACTCTTACAATTACACCCCTGATACTGCAACTTCTTATCCATGCGTCAAGGGGCGTCCGCTCTGCCAGTTCCCTGAGAATTGCTAGAACTGGCGGGCGTTCACGAAGGAAATCCCTCATGTCCTGTTCTATTGCCCTGAGCTTCTGTATTTTTTCCTGGGTTTTAAGAAGGGGTTCATACTGTTTTTCAAGCCTTAGGGCCATCTTTTGTGCCTTGGCCGCCTCGGCAGATATCCTGTAAAGTTTTACCAGTTTTATGCCGCTCACTGCCACAAGCAGGACAATAAACAGCACGGCCGCCCACTGTAAGGCATTGATCCTGAGAGAAATAGGGCGTTTCCTGGGCCTGTCCTGAAAGCATATCTGGGGATAGGAGACGGTAGCCGGGAAACAGGCGGCAAGGCCCTTGTTCGCTCCTGATTCATTGCATATATCTGCAAGGCTTTGGAAGGTAGAACATGGATCCCTGGGGGTAAGGCCATCCATTTCATGGCCTGTATCTCCTATGCGGAAAAACTGCTTGGTCTCTTTGAATTTCACAGGGAGCAGCTCAATGGCCCTGGATATATCTGATGAATCTCCTTTGCCCTTTATCGCGTGGGAACCTTCCCAGGCATGTTCGCCGTGCAGGTTCAGGACTAACTGCTGATCTTCTTCCTGGATACTGAGTGCCGGAAACCCTGTCTTCGTGGAATAACGAAGTAGCAGGTCTGTCCCCAGCCCTGAGGGGCAGATGTAGCCCAGTGATTTTCTATGCCCGGTTCTTTTTACCGTCTCAATGATCTGGTCAATATATGTGCGTCTTGCATAGACAAGAAGAACGCGGGCCATGCCTTTACTTTCTGTCGCCCATACATCAAAATAGATATCTTCCTTGGGCAGGTGGCTGTGTATTCCAATGGCTATCTTGGCGCTGTTTTCTGCTTCCTCTGCTGTAATGCCCTGAAAAGAAAGCTCCCTGATGAAATAGCGGCTTCTCGGTATGGATATACAGATTTTTCTGCCTGCCCTTGGTTTGAGGCCTGAAAGCAGGTTGTTCAGCCGTTCCATTGGGCTGCGGCCGGTAATCTCTGCATAGACCGGTGTCTCTGAGTGGCGCCAGGCCCTGAACTGTCTTTTCAGGCTGGAGTATTCAATGGTGGTCTCGCCAAGATATATGCCTGTTATCTCTTTTAGAAACACCTGATAGACCCCTCTCAGTCAAACATTGGAACTTGCTGCCAGTGGACAAGGGTGTAGTTTGTGCCCTGCTGTTTGTCAGCCCTCCAGAATACCTGGTAACATCCCTGGTACAGGCATGCCTTGAGGCGCATGGTGCCAAGTCCTCCCATGGATGTCAGCTCTGATTCATCAAGGATTTCTGTCAGCAGTCTTGGCGCCGAGGCCCTGTTCACTGTTGTGCTTCCATTGTATACAGTAAAAATATCCTGAATTCCACCTTTCCATAAAGGTGCCGCGTCTTTTTCATCGCTGTTTTTCCATTTGATAGGCCCCCAGTATAATCTGGGATCAATGCCCTTCACCAGGAGCAGTTGTTCCAGGAGCAGGAATTTCGAGTTGGCAGGATGATAGGCAGGGCTGAGTGATTCATAATAATCCTTTTCCGCTCCTCCGGTACGCTTGTCGTCGTCATTGTCTTTCCAGTCAAGAATACAGTCTGTTATGTCTGAGGCCAGTTTCTTGTCCTGTGCCTGCAGCAGGGATTCCATCACTGTTTCCAGCATGTCATCCGGGACCTTGTTGATGTCTATCTTGCCCCTTTCGTCTTCCAGTGTAAATTCCAGGGCCCTGCCGTTTATCATTACCTTGTAGGAAGAGCCATCAGGGATGATGAATTTTTCCTGATCATTTCCGGCCCTGCCTATACCGCTATTTTTAGTATCGTCTTCAGTTTTATCATTTCTGGTGGATGTTTCAGGTTTGCCTGTGCCGGTATCCTTGCTGTTTTTCCCTGTTTTATCCTGGTCCTGCTCTACTGGCGCCACGTACAGCGCCACCAGGTTCAGCACCGATTCCATCTCCATCCTGGACTTCAGGAGGTTCCATGAGCCATGTCCAAGATTGCCCCTGAGCCTTGTCTCCTGTGAAAAATAACCTGCAACCATGGTGACCATGGCAATGACCCACAACACGAGTATCAGGATTGTACCGTCTTCCAGGCGCATGAATCCGTTCATGGTTACGGGCGTTGCTTTGTTGCTCATTTTATCCCAACAGGGATGACCTGCCATTTTATACCTTCTTCTTTTTGTCCCTTGAAGCGTATCTTGAACGCAATTTCCAGGGGTAGATGGCTCGTGTTCCTGTATTCGTTGTCCCATTTGTCAGGATTGGTTTCATCTTCAGCCCCTGATGACCTGTACGCCATTGAGAATGCCTCCACATCCTTCATGGTTTCGCTAAGCCAGCCATTCTGCATGAGCTCGTCCTGGTCCATTTTGACCAGCTTGTCAAGTATATCCGGTTCCAGGTCGTGCCTGGTGGTGATTATCTTCTGGGCATAGATAAGCTGCTTGCTCATGTCATCGAAAAGGTATGCTACCTGGAATATTCCACCTTCAGAGGTGCCCTGTG
>JALWYO010000002.1 GCA_026992735.1 Deltaproteobacteria bacterium | reverse complement strand
CCTCCTTTTCTTAGGCCCGCCTTCGTACTAGCCTTCGGCAGCACTCGGCAGGGCCTTTCATCTCGTTACTATACACGGAATGTCAGATTAAGTCATGACTATTTCACCTAAATAATGTTTCTGTCTCCCTGACTTTCGTGTAACTTATTACTCCACCATAGGCCATGTCGATCCATCAATTCAACCTTGCTATGAATTGTCTGAAGGCCAGATCTACTATACCATTGTCCCTCCTATTGTTTCTTATCTTGGAAGATAATCCATAGACATGGCAAAGACTGTACGATCTGCTGTATTTTTACATTTCTCATAAGCTGTCTCACCCTGCATTTTTGTATTTTGAGTAACTTGACAGATATACAATTTTTGTTTATTTTCACTTGAAACTACTTGTAAGAAGTGGCTATTTTCATGGGTAGAGGTGAAAAATATCTCAAAGACATCTCTTAAAGACTCCCCTTCATGAGTGCTTAGACTATTTTTTTGGCCTGTATGGGTTTGTATTTTTAATCTGATTTTTTTGGTAATACCATCTGGTTTTCACCAAAATTTTATAAGGACTGGAGCCATGTTAAAAAAACTATTCCTTGTCTGCAGCCTCGTCATTTTTTCAGTACAGGTGCCATCCTGCTGGGAAGCTCCAAGCGAGATTCTCCAAGGCATTCTTGCAGGAAACAGCGGAAAAATAACGTGCAGTGGCCTGGCCCTTGCCGCCGAACCTGCATGGAAGGGTGCAAACTGGATATTGCCAGGCGGCAATATTATCCAGGAGATAAAAGACCGCATAAAAAATATTATCATCCACAGGCCGCCTCCCATGATTGATCCCGGACCAGAACATTTCATGGGATGGTATATCCGGCTCAAGGTCGATGACGGCGTACTCCACGATGACAAGACCGTTTTCGGTTATTTCAAGGAGGCAGCAGATGGAAAGGACAAGTATGACGCTGAATCCCTTGCTTCCTGGGGACTGTACACCACAATCTATCACGATGACTTCAGTGGCGCCAACAACTACCGGAGCGATTACAGGGCAGACAAGCCTCTTGGAAGCAAAAGCGAGACATGGATCATAAAGGTCCACTACAGGAAAGATCCCTATGCAAATGTTACGCTGAGCTGGGACGGCATCACGCTGCTGACCCAGACCGCCGTGTTTGGCCGCAAGGAAGTCCACCAGAAGACCAGCCCGGAACTGGAGCGGATGCGCCTGGTGGACCCAGCTTCCAATACGGTAATAAATGTTTCCGAGACCGATAACTACACGTTCAACATGGAGGGAAGCTCAGAACGCACCCTGCAGTGGATCCTGCTTAAAGACGATGAAGAAGAACCGCGGGCAAACGATGAAACACTTAACCCCGGGATAAAAGCTCCTGATCGTTTCCGGGACATGCCGCTTGATTCGGAATTCCCGGAACCGGTAAAGGAATGATTGTTATGAATATGTATGGTAACGGCCTTTTTACTATATTCTATGCAAAATAACGGGATGAAAATAATGAAAATTTTCAAGATATTGAGCCAAGTAACTGTGATGTCTTTACTGGTTTTCCTTATATCCCCTGTACTGGTATATGCTGCCCCTCCTGTGCCGGTTCACGATTACTGGTTTGACGAATGCAAGTGGGATGGCACTGCAGGGGAGGTGCTCGATCATACAGGCAGCAATAATGGCACTTCCGAGAACGGCGCATATACCACAGATCAGGAAAAAGTCGTTTACAGAGGTGCGTACTTTGACGGGAGTGACGATTATGTCCAGGCCGGTGCCAATTTCTCGGCCCTGAAAGGCGACAAGGCAAGCCTGAGTTTCTGGATCAAGACCACTCAGACCGGGAATGCCATAGACTGGCAGGCCCCTGGCGTTACAGGTGTTGAAGATAAAGGCACGCAAAATGACATATTCTGGGGATGGCTGGATGATAATGGAAAGATAGGCATAGCCGTTGGAGATAATAATGGCGATAATTATGCTGCAAAATCTGATGATCCTATAAACGACGGAGCATGGCACCATATCGTCATCACCAGGGATGCTACTACAAACGAGGGCAGGGTCTATGTTGATGGCAGCTTTTCAGGCAACGCAACTCTCAAATCATATACTCTTAATCCTGACTTCAGCAGCATCGGCCGCATCGAGGATACTGGAGGCACTCCGGCCTATTTCCAAGGTTATCTCGATGAAGTCGAGATATACGATTCTATCCTCTCTGCTCAGGACGTTGCCGATATCTATAACAGTGAAAAAACAGGCCACAAGAATTACGATGGTACCGAGCGCAACGCCCCTAACTGCGTTAACCTGGATGGAAACCTAGTGGCCGAATACCGCATGGATGAGTGCGGCTTTGACGGGACACCCAGAGATGTTATTGACAACACGATTAACCGTATTCATGGCACCAGTCATAACGGAGTCTACATTGTTTCTTTCGGAAAGGTTTGTTCTGCAGCCGGTTTTAACGGAACAGATGGTTATATAAAGGTGGCAGACAACCAAAAGCTTGATATTACCGGCAGTATGACTGTCTCTCTATGGGTCTATCCGACAAGAAGCAATACAGACGAATATTATGTTTCCAAGTATGACGGCGAAGATGGATGGCGCGTATGGTTTAATAAAAGAAACTGGGGCGCCAATCGAATCCAATTCAACTTGGTTCTTGATGGGAATAATAGAAGGGTATATGTCAATGAACCTTCAGGATGGACTAATAATTGGCATATGGTTACAGCTGTCTATGACAGTAACCAGGGAATGATGCTATATATAGATGGCAGTCTTGTTGATTCTAATAATCGCAAAGATACAATCGATACAACATCAGAACCTCTGTACATAGGCGTTAGGGGTGATACGGACACCAACTATTTCCGAGGTGGTCTCGACGAAGTCAAGATCTGGAAGCGTGCCCTTACGGATACCGAGGTTTCAAACATTTACAACAACGAATACGCTGGCAGGAACTGGAATGAGACATCAGCCACAAGGGTCTGCAATACCTGTTTCTGCACTGCCGAGGATGGTAATTCCTACCTGGTAAGCCTTGCCTCTGATTTCAGGCACATGACTACCGGCAAGACAGTAACCGACAAGCTTGGGGATGACTTCGGCAGTGGACTCGGCAATACATGGCAGGTAGTCCGCCGGGACTACGACGTAGGCGCTCCCCCAAATGGCAACAATGATGCCCATTACACGTATCTTACAGGTAGTGATGACCTTGAATACGGCAAGGCCTACTGGATCAGGAACGATACAGGGGCAAGCGTCACCTGGGAATCCGTGCTCAAGACAATGGATTTCGATGCCACTGTCCAAGATTATCCCTCATGCCAGTCCGCCAACGGCAAGTGCATAATAGTTGACCTCGTGGAGCCGAACGGCACGGATAACCACGGCCCCTACATCTACACCATGACATCCTTTCCGATACTGAAAACAATCAAGTGGAAGGATGTCAGGGTACTGATAGACAATGTTGCCTATACTCCTGATGGAGCCGCTGCCCTGGACAGGGTATTCAACGCCACTATCTGGAAGTATGACCAGGCAGGAAACAGCTATACCGAGGTAACGCCGGATACGCCGGGCACTCCGCACGAGATAGAGCCCTGCAGGGGGTACTGGATAGAGCTGGACAAGGGGGCCTATGGACATGATGTCAAGCTGCTTATACCCCAGGAATAAAAAGGAGCCGACCGTCTTCGCAGAGACGACCAGGGAAAACATACTGATACTGGAGATAGGGGGGGGGCCGGTGCGGATAACATCGCTCTCCCCGTCAGTCCTGTCAGGTATCCGGGAGAGCTGTTCCAATTTTGTGTGTCACATGCCTAAAAACATGAAAGGAGCGATCCATGTGCATGTTGAGGAATCCCCACCTGCTGTTTCAAGGCCGGCTGGGCCTGGTATCGTGCTCGAAGAGCCCGCGATAGGGCACGATGTTTCTACGGGCAAATGGACCATATCCCAGGGAGATGCTTACGGGGAATTCTATCCGGCACATAGAAAGGGGCGATTTTCTTACTCTCCTGGCCTGCATGGAATAGGCTTCGATTCCTTTCTCAGGTTCGCTTGTTCATTCGTTCTCACGCAGGAGAACGCATTCCTGATACATGCCTCCGCCCTGATCAGGGGTGGCAATGCATATCTTTTTCCAGGCAGATCAGGGGCTGGCAAGACTACCATAGTAAAGCTAAGCAGTGATGCAGTTCTCCTGTCAGATGATATACCCATCGTGATGATTGGGCAAGACAACGTGCCAATGGTTTGCGGCACCCCTTTCAGGAGCTCTTTCAATGTGCAGGGAGAAAATGCCTCGGCGCCCCTTGCGGGGATCTATTTCCCTGTCAAGGATACGAAAAATTTTACGATTCCGCTTGGAAAGACCAGGGCACTGCTGGAATTCATGCCGCCCGTGGTGCTTTATGGCAGCACGCCGCGCTATGCAGAGAGAATTTTTGACCTGTGTGCAATGACGATCATGAAAGTGCCGGCATTTGAACTGCATTTTCTTCCTGATCCTGCTTTCTGGGAGTGTATCGATGCTTAATGAATACGTGGCAATAAACAAGGACAAGACCGCATACCAGGTAATCGACGGCGAGGCGGTGGTGGTCAACCTGGAAGACAGCACGTTTCATGTCCAGAACCAGGTGGCTACCTTTATCTGGGAGCTTATGGATGGTAAAATCACCATAAATGAAATTGTGAAAGGGATCTGCCGCGAGTTCGATGTGGATCCCGGCACAGCGGAAAGGGACTGCCTTGAATTCATACGAATGCTGCACGACAGGGACATGGTGATTTTTTCTTCACGCCCCGTTGATGACAATGATACTTGACTGGCTTCAATATGTTAGAGAGGACAGAAGGTGTTTACAATGCTTTCAAACCGTTTTTTTGAGGTTAAACAAGATAAAATGAATGCTATATATTATAATATTAAGGATAATGATATTAGAAAAAAAAGGCGCAAGCTGAAACGTCCGTACAAAAAGCCTTCCATGACCTCTGAAAGGCTCTTCCAGACCAGAGTACTTGAAAGTATTATTCCCCCGCCTCCCTTTTCACCCCAGCAGTACAATCCCTTAGACAGTGGCAGAGGTTCCCTGGAGCAATATGATTTTGATCCGACAAGCCCGTGGAAAAAAAGATAGAAGAAGACAGGGTCGCAAGGATGGTATTTCTTCTCTCCAGGAAGATCCTTGGGAATAAAAGGAATTTCCGCTTTTGCGCCACAGGAACCAGCATGTTCCCAATGATACGTTCCGGGGACGTGGCAACCGTAACGCCTGCTGATCCAGAAGATATCTCATCAGGAGATGTTGTCCTCTATCATGCGGGGGAAAGGCTTTATATACACCGCGTTATCTCCGTAAGGAGAGAAGGCCCTGATACATGGCTTATTGCCAGGGGCGATAATCTTAAATATCCCGATCCCCCGGTCCACATGTCGCAGGTTTTAGGCAAGGTGATCTCTGTTGAGAGAAACGGGATGACAATAGACCTGGCATCTCCGGCCAGAAAGCTGGCAGGCTCTATTATAGCCTGTTTCCCCCTTTACCTGTTTTTCAGGCCAGCTTTTTTGATAGCAAGGATGACGGGGAAAATTGAGCTGAAGGCACAACCAGGCCTATAACCTACTCTCTGTCTCCTTCACCAGGATGGAGGTAAGCCCTATGAGGCCAATGAGATTTGGAATGGCCATTGCCCCGTTCATGGTGTCTGAGAAATTCCAGACAAAGTCCACCTTCTGAAAGGCGCCATAGGCTATGGCCAGGCAGAATATGAACCTGTAGGGCATCCTTGCGCCAATGCCAAAGATGTACTCGATGCACTCTTCCCCGTAATAGGCCCAGCCTATCATGGTGGAATAGGCGAATATTGCAAGCCCCAGGGTGACGACCAGGCCGCCTATGCCGGGCAGGCCCGTCTCAAAGGCAAGATAAGTCAGGGCGCTGGATGTAAGCCCGCTCTTCCATGCCCCTGTGGACAGGATTACCAGTGCGGTCATGGAACATATGATTATGGTGTCGAAAAAGACCCCTGTCATAGCAATGAGCCCCTGCCTGACCGGATCGCTTGTCCTGGCGGCGGCATGGGCGATGGGAGCGCTTCCCAGGCCGGCCTCGTTGGAGAACACGCCGCGCGCAACACCGAAACGGATGGCCTGCGATACTGCCGCACCTGCAAAGCCTCCTGCAGCAGATGCGGGCTGAAATGCATGTTTCAGGATCAGCATCAGGGCCTCCGGGATATGCACGGCATGGATGCAGAGCACGACTAGAGCCCCTGCCACATAAAAGATACCCATGACAGGGACTATCTTTTCCGTGACCTTTCCTATCCTCTTTATTCCGCCTATGATCACCACCCCTGTCATGAGCGCCAGGACCACGCCGGTAACTCCCTCAGGCACATGGCAATGCTGCCTGAGCACCACTGCCACCGAATTTGACTGCACCATGCTCCCTATCCCGAATGCGGCCACGGAACCCATCAGGGCGAACAGCCAGCCCAGCCACCTCAGGCCAAGCCCTTCTGCAATGTAGCGCATGGGACCACCCTGCATTGTTCCGTCTGGCAACAGGTGGCGGTATTTCACGGCAAGCACTGCCTCTGCAAACTTGGTTGCCATGCCGAAGACCGCGCAAATCCACATCCAGAACACAGCGCCCGGGCCTCCAAGGAATATGGCGGTTGCCACACCTGCTATGTTACCAGTGCCAATGGTGGCGGAAAGGGCAGTGGTAAGGGCCTGGACAGGAGGAATGTCCCCGCTGCCATCCTCACTTCTCCCGTGTTTTACAAGGAGGGCCAGGGCCTGCGGAAGCCTTGTGAACTGTATGAATTTAAGCCTTATGGAGAGATAAAGCCCGGTGCCCACAAGGAGAAGGAGCATGTAAGGCCCCCAGACAAAGGAATTAAGCGTGGATATGAACTGATCTGCTGACATCTATTTTCCTGTATTCTTGAATTGCCGCGGAATGAGCACGGCGGCTCCCCTTATCTTTCCCGTCCTCAGATCCGACAGGGCGGTATTCGCATCTTCCAGGGAATAGGTGGCGACATGCAGGTTTATGGGGCATTCTGCAGCCACCTCCATGAATGCATTGCCATCCTCCCTGGTAAGGTTGGCCACGGACTTGATCGACTTCTCCCACCAGAGGATATCATATTGGAAGGAAGGGATGTCAGACATGTAGATGCCTGCACACACCACGATTCCCGCCTTCTCCACTGCCGCAAGGGCCTTTGGCACGAGATGGCCTGCAGGTGCAAATATGATGGCGGCATCAAGGGGCTTTGGAGGCATGGAGCTGGAGCCAGATGCCCACGAGGCACCGAGCCCCATGGCAAATTCCTGCTTCTCGCTGTCGCCGTCCCTGGTAAATGCATAGACCCTCCGCCCTTCGTGGACTGCCACCTGGCAGATGATGTGGGCTGCCGCCCCGAAACCGTACAGGCCTATGCTGGCGGCGTCTCCTGCCATCCTGTAGGAACGATAACCTATAAGCCCGGCACAAAGGAGCGGGGCAGCCTCGGGAGAGGCATAGCGGTCAGGTATCCTGTAGATGTAATCCTGCCAGGCAACCGTGTACTCTGCATAGCCACCATCCACCGTGTAGCCTGTAAACAGCGCGTTTTCACACAGGTTTTCCAGGCCCCTGCCACAGAACCTGCACTTGCCGCAGGTGTGTGCAAGCCAGGGCACCCCCACCCTCGTGCCTGTATTGAACCTGTCTGCGCCAGGCCCCTTTTCAACTATCCTTCCAACGATTTCATGGCCCGGGATCAGAGGCAGCCTTGGATGGGCAAGCTCGCCATCCACCACGTGGAGATCAGTACGGCATACACCGCATGCTTCCACCTTGATGAGCACCTGCTGCCTTCCAGGCACTGGCACAGGCACGTCCCTGGCCTTGAGCCCGTCTCCCTGCCGTTCCATGACCATGGCAAGCATTTCTTCATACTCTCATTACATTTACGGCGCCCGGCAAGGGCTTACAGAATTGGGATATGTACAAATATGTACAGTAAACCCCACCGGTTGCCATTTCCCTGGTAGTCAAAAATCCGCCTCGCTGCCAGGGCTTACCTGTGCACCGTCAAAGGTCGCCATTTCAAGATATATCTTGAGGCCGGCATCGATCAGGGTCATTGCAAGCACTGCCCCTGTCCCCTCGCCAAGCCGCATATCAAGATCCAGGATCGGCCTCAGGCCAAGGTATTCCATCTGAACCCTGTGACCCTGTTCCACTGACTGGTGCCCTGCAAACAGGTAATCCCGGACGGTTGGACAGAGCGCAGCAGCAAGGGTAGCCCCTGCCCCTGAAATAAAACCGTCAACAACCACCGGCACACTCTCCCTGCTGGCCTCCAGGATCATGCCGCAGATCCCTGCGATCTCAAAACCTCCCACCTTGGAAAGGCAGTCCAGGGGATCGTCCGGATCAGGACGATTGATTTCCATGGCCCTTTCAATGAGCGCTATCTTCCTCTGGTATGCATCACTGTCTATGCCGGTGCCCCTGCCAGTGACCTTGGAAGGCTCCCTGCGGCATAAAACAGCAGTAAGGGCGCTTGCAGGGGTGGTGTTACCGATACCCATTTCCCCTGTTGCAAGGATGCCCGCCCCTTCGGATATTGCGGTTTCAGCCGCCTGCATACCGTTGATAATGGCCTGCTCTGCCTCGTCCATTGTCATTGCAGGGCCCTTGAGCATGTTCCTGGTGCCATGGGCAACCTTCATGTGCATAAGCCCCCGAAGGCCTTCAAAGTCATGATCCACGCCGATGTCTATCACCTTGACCTCTGCGCCTGCATGACGGGCAAGCACATTGATGCCTGCGCCGCCTTCCAGGAAATTTTTGACCATCTGGAAGGTGACATCCTTAGGAAAGGCGCTCACTCCCTCCTCTGTTATGCCGTGATCCCCTGCGAAAACCAGCACGGTCTTTGCAGGAAGGACCGGGCGGAGGCTGCCTGTTATGCAACAGTACCTTGCCGCAAATTCCTCGAGACGGCCCAGGCTCCCCCTTGGCTTGGTAAGGTTATCCAGGTGCGCCTGTATGGCCGGCATTTCAGTGCACTCAACTGGTTTTATGGACTCTATAACATCCTTGATCTTGCTGTTCATATCCCTTTTATACTTTTATCAACTTATCGATTAACTATCATGTATCAACTTGCCTGGCACTTGAACAACCCATCCGGTGCCGCAATGAATTACTCGTAACTGATCACGGGGTCATGTCGAGTTTTGTTGCACGCCTTCCCCCATTTTGTAAGCGTTAACAGGGTGCCGCAGATGCAAGGCGGCGGGTGCGCAGTCGTACTCCCTGTACTTCAAGCGCCCGCCAACACAGCAGATG
>JALWYO010000001.1 GCA_026992735.1 Deltaproteobacteria bacterium | reverse complement strand
TGTCAAGAAAAATTTGGATTTTAGCCATTATTTTTCAAAAAGTTTACGAAACCAATTTTAACCGATGACGCTATTGCTACGTTTTAGACCTATTCGGGAATTGCTGGTTACGATAGAGCCCGTACGTCATAATGGGAAAGGACGAAGTGACAGATCATTAATGAAGGTCATAATTATAAATCGTTAACGGGGCAGGCTTGCGAATTTTACCAACCAGGCGGGTGAACTGATTGCCGTAGGCCATGCTCCCGGGGGCTGGATAAATATGGTCTCAAATCCAGCAGGCAAGACTACCAGCCTGTGGTACAATGCCGAAGGTACGCTTTCCGGCATAACTGACCCGCTGCTGCACAGCTGGTCCTATTTCAGGGATATCCTTGGCAGGCTTGTCAAAGTTACCACGCCACTTGGATATTACTGGCTCTATGAATATGATGCAGCAGGAAGACTTGCTTCCTATGCGTTGCCCCATAGGTGGCTATTCCTTCCTATGGGGCAGAATCCATTATTTCCGCGTACCTTTCAGATTCATCCAGGTTCACATCATCCAATCCTATCTTATCATAAGGATTTTCCAGGCGCTCCTGGATGTTGTCCAGGCTGACCAGCACCAGGCTGTACAGGATGGCGACGAGATAGCCAACGGCAGCACATGACTTGTTGCCCAGACTGGCAAAGTACGGCGCATATATGATTGGAAAGCTATTGAGAAATACCTGGCTGTAAGCGCGCAGAGAGATGGGGGTACGATAGAGAAGTATGTTTCTCATCTTTTCAAAATCAATGATCATTGCACGCAGGTACTGGTTGACCCTTGAAATCTCGTTTGCTGGCACGCCAGCCTGCCGCAAGTATTCATGAGATTTTGAAAACATGGAAAAATGTTCATATACCCTGCGGAATTGTTCTTTCTCGTTACCCCGGTCGGAAGACATAAAATAGTCCATAATTTCATGCAGAAGGGCCTGTATAAGGTCCTTTGCACGTTCTGCCTGCCCCGTGCCTTCAGGTGCCCAGTCACGGTGCGCATAATAGATTGCCACTGCATGGGCCTTGAGGGAAGCAAAGTATCTCAGTGTCTCCTCCCTTCTCCTGTATGCCGAGTTGATGGAAAAAACTATGGGGAATATGACTGCAATCCCTATGAGTGCAGACGGCAATTCTGCATAAAATTCAGAAAGATTGCACAAGAAGGTGGCAAACAATGACAGCGACGTGATGATAATGGTTTGGCGGTCAATGATTCTGACAAATGCCCTGGTTGGTTTCATTTATTCTCCATTCTTTCATGCCATAGAACCCGGACGCAGCACATCATGCGCACAAGCATCATACAGGATCATGGGGCACCCTTATGGCAGCTTCTTAAGAAAAAATTTTTTCACCATTTTATATCAGAATATGAAAATCGTTTCCAGAAAGCCTGTGAACATTCAGACAGAAAGCCACGCCATTTCCCCTGTCAATTTCGATCAATCCTGCCTGAGTATAGCTGATTTTGTCTTTATTCCGTCTAAGAAATAGCTGTTTTTGAGCGGAAAACAAGCAGGTTTTGCAATCTCGGTACTCAAAAAAGCGCTGAATAGTTACCTGATTTTTCTATCCAGCGCCTATAATACCTTATTGACAAAAACAAAATGATGCTCTAAAAATCATTTTATATTGAAACCATAAGGTGTACAAAATTTCATTCTGCCAGTTTATTTTCTGAAAATTTTTTTTAATCTCACACATATCTTAAAAGGGGAGACATCATGAAAATTTTGCGGATACTTGCTCTCATCTCCATCATGCTCATGACCCTGCAAACACCCTTGCACGCCGCGCAAATTCAATACCGGGACTGGGCAACTGGAACCCTTGCAATGATAATTCAGGCTATCATCTATAACGAGGCCCGCCTTTTTTATCTTGGCCCAGCATCTGATGGGGGCGCTTTCCAGGCAGCCATGCTGATTTCAGAAAATCCCGAAAAAGAGGACAGCGGCGAAAAAAATGCGGTGCTTTTGGAGTGTGGCATGCACGGGCGCGAATGGTATGCCGCAGAGACTTGCTACTGGTTTATTGATTATCTCCTTCAGAACCGTCACCGGAGCGATGTGCATGATCTGCTTTCCCATGTCGATATCTGGGTAATACCACAATCCAACCCGGCTGGCCGCAATATTGATGACCTCATGTTCGGCGACCCCACGCAGTTCGCCTACGTTTGCAATGACGGGGACAGAAAGGGAAAGCCCTGTGATTCCGATGGGGATTGTCCAGGAGGAAACTGTTATACAACAGGATGGCGTTCCAATGCCGACCTTGCCGCCTGTGAACTGGGAGTTGACATAGCCAGGAATTTTTCAAGCGGATGGAACGATGCATCGCAGACCTGCGATGTTCATTGGTGCAGAGGCGGTACAAACAATGGCAAAGCATGCAGCAGTGATGCAGACTGCGGGAGCGGGAGCTGTGTGAACAAACCCATGCAGTACCGTGGCCCGCATCCCTTCAGCGAGCTTGAAACTTTGAACCTTCGCCGTTTTGTCAACAACCACATGATATCAACAGTAGGAATTTTCCACGCCAATGCACAGCAAATTTTCAACATATGGGCAAACGAAAGTACGGCACTGGGCTACATGACTGATGAATTAGTGATCCTGAATGACACTGGATCAGGAACGACGTATGCCGATGCCAAGATGACCCGTCAAGGCGTAGGCAATGGATATGGCCAGTTTTCAGGCTGGCTTACCTCTCCCTCGGATGTTGCTGGCGAGCTTGATGAGGGGACAGAACGCAATATCTCGACATTTTATTTTGAACTCCCTATTAAAGGCAGCAAATATAACATTCCTTACCGCAATGCCGCAGGGGACAATTCAAATTCGTTTCATCCCTCCGGGGACACGATGGAACAGTTGTGGAATGCTGCCATCCTTGATCTCATGAGATATGTCACACGGCAGGGAAGATCTCCTTACTGCCCGGTGGATGACGCCGGCAACCGTCTGGTTGCCCAATGTCCGTCACGGGACTTTGGCATTGTAGGTGCAAAAATTGCCGATGCCATCGATCAGCCCGGACTGCTCGACTACAATACTTCTACGCGCGAAGAGATTCTCCCTGCCGGAGAACACGAGATTGTAGTGGCTGTCCAGAATTTCAGCAGTTCTGCGAATTCCAGCTCCGCGTCAATCACCTGGACCATAACCGATGGTGCTACAACTTCATCCAATACCACTGCAATCAGTCTGTCTCTCGGGGATCGGACCGTCCAAGCCTTTAATTATACCTTTGAAAGAGGCAAGGAATACAAGATCACCATTGAACTTTCTCCTGACGACTTTAACCGAAATGACAGGAAGGTATTCGCTTTCAAGGTTCCCGACCCTTATGAATTGCCTGACACCACGCTGCTCGGCAGGGCCTGGATCAGAATCGGCGATGACGCCAATGACCTGAGATATGTAGGCCAATTTATTACAAACCACGATACTGATCCCGCCAGTTCCGGCATGTATATTGTAATACACGGCTACACCCCTTACATATCAGACCAGACTCCTTCTATCCAGCAACTCAGCTATAAGCTGCCTGGCGGTTCTCCCTGGTGGGATAAATCCAGGCCGAAAATAGGTATATGGATCTACGATGATCCCAATGGAGAAGCCGGCCCTGTTAGCAGACTCATAATAATAAATCAGCAATTAGGCACAAAAAACGGCAAGAATCACAATATGGCGGTTTATTTCCATATAAAAGGTGAAGATCTAAAGCATATGGCAAACGCCCGCTCCTTTTCGGTAAAAATGGGAATTGGTAATGCAAAACTTATCCTTAGGTCATTGGCCAAGGGAACTCAAACAGACCTTCCGCCTAAGAAATTGCCGCCGGGAGACGAAACAGAAGACGAGCCCGGCCTGGAACAGGGACAAAGCGACCTTATGTAGCTAGGCCGTTCTGCTTTTTGCTCGAATGCACTGACAAACAGAAAATACGGCATTTTATCATTTTGGAATAAACTCAAAAACAGCCAAAATCATAATGCTTTTTTCATGTAAATGACAAATAACCGGGTGATCTGGATAAGATATGCTGCCAGCGGTGCCGGTTCTTAATATTAAGCCGGTCAGATTGAGTCTGCAGCCCTATGATAGAGATCCAGATATTTCAATACGACCTTGTCCCACGTGTATTTCTCCATGATAATCTGGACGGCCTGCTTCTGCATGGCGTAAAGGGTTCCAGGTGCCTCGCTGTAGATTGCCACGGCCCTGTTCATGCTTGCTGTAAGATCAGATGGTTCCTCACTCCTGAAGACAAGGCCGTTTAGCCAGTCTTTCACCTTTACCAGGCCGCCTGTATGCCTGACTATGGGAATATTACCCATTAACTGGGCAATAAAATCCGTCAGGCCGCATGGCTCATACCTGGATGGAATAATAAAAAAGTCTCCTGCAGCATAAAGCAGCTTTGCAAGCTTCTCGTGATAACCAAGCATAATACATACTCTCCCCTTATTGTGAGGCAGAGATGCTACATGCTGCAAGTGCTGTTCAATATCTGGCTTGCCTGAGCCAAGAATGGCCAGGTTGAACTGTTTCCCCATGCCGGAGTCAGATTCAAGTGCCCTGCCGAGTATATCCATGCCCTTCTGTTCTGTCAGCCTGCTGACCACTGTAAAAAGCGGGATATCCGGACGGTATTCAAGGGTACCATAAACATTAACCGAGCTGAAACTGCCTGCCATGAATTCCACAGAGGCGTCCCCGGACTGCAAAAGACTGAGAAGCGCCCTTTTGCACTCTATTTTTGGGCCGAAATCCCCTGAAAAAGAATCAAAGGAACAGGGTATGCCCAGCTTTTCACCATCCCGCGGATCAAAGCTAGCCACATCTATACCATTGGTAATGCCTTCCAATACAATTCCCCTGTCCTTGAGGGCATGGCCAAGCCATCCTGTAAGGGCATCCAGTTCTGTCTCCTGCAATTCCCTGGCATAATTCTCACTTACGGTGTTAACAGGCGCATAGGTTGGTCCTGCAATAAATGGATCGAATGCCCCGTTCAGCAGGCAGCCATAGATTACACTCCACGGCAGGCCGGTAACTGCCTTGGCAAATGGAAGGTCTCCCACTTCCTGATGATAACCGACCCCGGCATTGTGTATGGTCACTACTGCCGGGGACCGCATGAAAAACTGGCGGAAACCATCGTGTTCACGCATCAGGGCCGGTACAATTGCAGTGTGGCCATCATGACAGTGAATTATATCAGGACGCCACTGCTGATAGAGGCAGAGTCCCAGGGCGGCCTTTTGATGCAGGATGTTCATGGCAAAATAATCTACATGCCCTGTCCCGCGGTGCTTTGACGGATCGGCCTCCTCTTCTTCTTTTGTATAGGTGTATATACCGCCTTTTTCAGCAAACCTTTGAGACTCGACAAGATAGAGCCTGACCCCGTTCCGTTCCCCCTGCCAGAACGAAACCTCCTCGGTCCTTTCTTCTGCCGCATAATTCATGTCCACGGAGAAGCTCCACGGCATCCTGTCGAACCCGGCCTTTTCAGGCTCCACGAACCCGTAACGGGGCAATACAACTACTGTTTCCATGCCATTACGCACAAGTGCCTCGCTCAGGCCCTTGACCACGTCCTGGACGCCACCTGCACCGGCAATGCCGGCGTATTCCCTGGAAAGGACCAAAGCCCTGTTCAATTCCGCCATGATATCACCCAATCTCAACCAACACGAAAATCCCGTCGAAGATTGAAAAGTCGCAAAACTGCATGCTGTCTACCTACATCTTTCACATACAGGCCTGAGGCCTGACTGCTTCTCTCTGAAGTATATTGTCCTGATGCTCTTTCCGCATCCCGTGCATGCCACTGGTTCGATGCCCTGCATGATGGGATTCCAGATAAGGGCAAGCTGTCCTCTGGCCTTGCCCTTCCGGACGGACGCTGATACCTGGACAACCGGCACGAGGAAGCGCAGTGCGGCCTTTGCAGTAAGGCGAAGACGCACGCTGTATTTCTGCACAAGGTCCCTTATCTTCTGGTCCCGCTCCCCTGGCAGGGCGGCAATCTTTGCGCGGCGCTCTTCCATGGCCTCTTTGCTAAGCCCTGCCCTGTTGAGCCCTTCTTCCATCTCTGAGGCAAGAGCAGCATAATAGCTGGTTGTGCTGGCGATGTCACGGCGGAGGCGCCTTTCCATGCTCCTGAGAAACGAGTCCAACTCGTCCTTGCTTGCCTTTCCGGCAGCAACAAGGCCCGTCTTGATGATCTTTTCCATGTGCATGGGGAAATGGGGCGGGACCTTTCCCTCTGCATAAAAATCAGGGGAGAAGGACCTCCACCTGTTGAGCATTTCCGGAAGGATAGCGCCAGTGGACTCGTTGATACAGATCCTCACGAGCCCCTCCTTCCGCTCATCGCTCACCGCCGTGTATTTTACCGCAAGGACCATGTAGGTCCTCTTCACCTCGGCCCTGCCAGTGCATTTTACCTTTGCATCCGGGAAGGTCATGCTTTGCATGACAATACGGTCAAACCCTTCCTTTTTAAGGTAGCCTGAGTCAAGGCTACCATAGACAACCGGCGTATCCCTGGTGGCAAGCTCCACCAGGCGGTCCAGCAGCGGAAGACCGTATGCAAGCTCTTGCCCTCCTGCGCCAAGGCGCAGCTCCTGAGAAACAGACAGGAAATCGCTTATCTCTTCGGAGAGAAGACAATCGATAAAACCGTCACCTGGTTCAACCACGGCTCCCCTGGACTCGAGGCATCTTGCCGCGAATTCCAGGAGCTCAGGAGATATTCCCTGGCTGCTCACAGCTCGAAATCCTCGCCAAAGAGTTTTTCATCCAGTTCCTTGTTGATATCATACGAGGTCCTGGCCCGTTTAAGCTGGCACCCAAGAGCATCAAAGCCCTTCTTGCGCTCCCTGGCATCGCTGCTTTTCGTCCATATCTCGAACACCCTGTCGGCAAATTCCTTTTCACCCCGGAGCCTGCCAAGAATCATGTCCACCTCCCCAACCACCAGTTCGAACATGTTGATCTTCCTGTCCAGGATGAAGAGGATATGGTCTTCCAGGCTGCCTGCCGCACAGAAATTGTAAATCTGCACCACTTCCTCCTGTCCTATCCTGTGTATTCTACCTATCCTCTGCTCAATCTGCATGGGATTCCACGGCAGGTCATAGTTCACCATTACATGGCAGAACTGGAGATTGCGCCCTTCCCCTCCGCTCTCCGTGCTCAGCAGCACCCTGCTCTTTCCGCTCCTGAACCTCTCTATGACCTCTTCCTTCTGGGCAGGGTTCATGCTCCCGTGAAACGTGGAAAGTCTGACTCCGGCGGCCTTGAGAAATTCTTCCAGGTAACGCAGGGTCTCTGTGAAACGCACAAATATTATGGCCTGGTCCTGCATGGATTTAAGCAGTTCCAGGAGTTCCCGTGCCTTGCTGCCATCCGTTATCCTCCTGGCAAGCGACAGCAAGTTACTGATTGCTTCTTCATGACCGGCTGTACTGCCCCTGGAAAGCATGCGCTCCATGGTGACCGCTGCAGCGGCATGGGATGAACCGGCCACTTCAAGCAGGGTCCTGAGCATCAGCCTGTTCATGCCCCTGGCCCTGCTGGCTGCCGACGCTGTTACAAGGTCGGACAACCCGTTATAAAGCGCCTCTTCCTCGGGCGATGCCTTGACTCGCACCGTAAAGGCCTCCCTTGGCGGAATCCGGATATTGGCCACGGACCTGGTATTCCTGATCATCACGTCCTTGAGAAGACTGCGCAGCTTGAGCCGGTTCTGGGGCATTGCCGGATCACCCCTTGTCACGAATTCTTCCTTGAATGCCTTGAGTGTCTTCAGCTGGCCTGGCTTGAGCAGGGTGATGAGATTATACAGCTCCTCGAGCCGGTTCTGGACGGGCGTGGCAGTAAGCATGAGGATAAACGTCTTTTTCAGGGAATTGACCAGCTTCCAGTTCAGGGTGGTCCTGTTCTTCAGGTGATGGGCCTCGTCAACTATGACCATGTCATAGTTCCTGGAGACAACCATGTCGAAATTCTTTTTACTTTTCGCAGTATTCAGGGAAGCCACTATGAAAGGCTGCTTCCAGAACGCCGCAGGGTCCCTGGCCATGGCAGGATCGCTGGTGGTCACAAAATCCATGCCGAACTTTGTCTTAAGCTCCTCGCGCCACTGGCCTACCAGGGAGGTGGGGGCAAGCACGAGGGCATTTTTCACGAGCCCCCTGAGATAGTATTCCTTCAGGACCATGCCCGCCTCAATGGTCTTGCCGAGCCCGACCTCGTCTGCCAGAAGGGCACGGCCACGGAAATCCTTGAGTACCTTCCGGGCAGTCTCTTCCTGGTGCCACATGGACTTTACGCCATTGAGCGTGGGAATGCACAGGAGCTGATCGTAGGATGAATGGAAGGAAAGGTCCAGGGCGGCAACCAGGAGTTCGTAGTCATCAAGGCTGGCGCGCCGGCATTCCTTGATGGCGGCAACTATTTCATCGCATTGATATTCAACCTCGATGGACAGACCCGGGCTTGAAACAGTATCGTCTCCGGAAGCACCTGGAGAGGGAGTTTCAGCATATTGTTTCTCATGTTCCGCGATATTTCCTGCCGTCCTGGAATAACGGCCTGCCCTGGAAGCTGGAGAAGGCCTGGACTTGCCCTCTCCAGGCTTTCGCTGTGAAGCACTTTTCCCTGCCCTTGCGGTTGCGGGCATTCTCGATGCAGTCTCTACCTGCAGGGCCTTGCTGGCCTGCTTGAGTACCCTGTTGGCACCTGCCCTAACGGAACGCCGGTTCTTCATCTCCCAGAGATCTATTGCGTCAAGGACATACTCGGCCACCTTTATTGCATAGGCGTATCTCCTCTCCTCAAGCAGCCTTTTTGCAACAGTCAGCATGTACGGCGGAAAACACGGGCGGCCCTTGCCAAACCTCCTCAGCAGTGTCTTGAAAAACAGGTCGTTATCACCGGCGCGCTCGGCATACAATATGAGATCGATCTCGATACCATCGTGATCGGGCAGGAGCTTGTGGGCCTTTTTAATGAGGTCCAGGGCCTCGCTGGTATCCCAGGTGGAATGAGCCAGGTCTGCAAGATAAAACGCCTCCTCCCTGCGCCTTGCTTGGAGCCGCGCACCTTTCCGGGCCTTCTTCTTTGCCTCGCGTTTCTTTTTCTTTTTTAATTTTTTGCCAGCGCCCAAAATGCCATTTCCTGAAAAATCATTTCCCGGATACAACTGCTGCACCAAAACTCATATCGTTTTTCTGAAATAGAGCAGAACCCGCACAGGACTGGAAGATAGTATCCATTTATTGTTGATGCAGCAATACCATTGAATCGCTCATCCGACAAACCAGGCACTCCATGCATAGCAACTACATAAAATGTACTGAACTAGACTTAATCTGACACTTGGTTACATTGGGGCAAATTTGT